>JBFELW010000143.1:0-5967 GCA_041551995.1 Paenisporosarcina sp. | reverse complement strand
ACGCCTAATGTGTAGGGGTCTGCCAGTGGGTTTTTGAGTAAACCTTGAAACGCCGCCCCTGCAATAGCAAGCGAAGCTCCAACTAGTCCAGCTAGCACTACTCGTGGCATCCGAATATTCCATAGAATATTTGCGTGTGCTGGATCTGATTGACTACTCCAAAGTGTTGACACTGGGATGGATACCGTGCCAACAGTTACACCAGCAAGGATAGCCACTAGCAGAATAAACAGCGAGACCGCATAGGCGATAAAGGTTTTATTCACCAAAAGCTTCCGGATAAATGGCTTTAGCTAATACTTCTAATCCATCCGCAAGACGTGGTCCCATACGGCCTGTAAGATCGGCATCTACATCATATACAGCCTTGTTTTTAATTGCTGTCACATCTGAGAAGCCATTTCGATTTAAAACGAGATTCGTTGTATCCGGCGTGTAGTAACCATAAGTCGTGATAATGACATCTGGGTTACGTTTCACGATTTCTTCTGGATCGATTTTAATCCAACCTTCAAGGTCAGCCACTAAGTTTTCTGCATTTATCATATTTAGCATTTCGTTCAT
Source organism: Paenisporosarcina sp. (assembly GCA_041551995.1). Classification (GTDB taxonomy): domain Bacteria; phylum Bacillota; class Bacilli; order Bacillales_A; family Planococcaceae; genus Paenisporosarcina. The sequence continues at coordinate 5,403 of JBFELW010000143.1, read as the reverse complement.
GATGGTATTTCCAGCTGGCGTATAAATTTCAGGTTCAGGTGATACTTCCACGAGAACTTTCTTTTTTGTTTCAACGTTTGCTACTTTGTCTTGAATATCTTTCACTTTAATTTTCATGTCTTCTATTATTTTAGAAGCTTCTTCCGTCTTACCTGTTGCATGTCCGATTTCCTCAATCGTTTCATAAGTAGCTTCGAACGTTTCTGCATTTGTCACCGTGTACACTTGAATGCCTGCATCACGAAGTTGCTCTAGTCCTGCATCCCATGTTCCCATTGCAGATTGGTGCGCTAGGACAAGATCCGGATTTAGTGAAATAATTTTTTCGACATTAAATTCTAGCCCACCAATTTTTTCTTTTGAAGCGGCTTCTTCAGGATAATTATCGTAATCTGAAACGCCTACTACTTCTTCATCTAAACCAAGTGCATACAGAATTTCAGTATTACTTGGAATCATAGATACGATGGCTTTTGGTGCTTCTTCTAAAGTGATTTCATTCCCCGTAACGTCTTTGATCGTCATTGGGTATTGACTGACTTCTTCTTGTGCTTCTTGATTTTCAGTCTTGTTGTCTGATGTTTTTGTTTCGTTTTGTCCACATGCTGTTAATAGAATTGCTGCTAACGCTGCTGCTAGCCATAATTGCCATTTCTTTTTCATGAATGTGTTCCTCCTTGGGTTTTGTGTTGATGGTATTCGTTTTTTGCACAAAAAAAATCCTCCGTACTGTGCCGGAGGATGGGAGGTTGAATTGGAGCTATCTGCCTTTCATTCAATGAAGGCAAAAAGCAGTCGATTCACAGCATTCCTATCCTCGTAGGGTTGCAGGGTGTAACGCACGTAGGCAGGTCTCCTGGCTTGTGATCATTGGATTAGTGCGTCTTCCCGAAGTCAATCGACTTCAGTGACGTGATGCACTTTCCTCACACTTACAGTGGCGGGACCGCATCGGAATTAAACCGACTTCCCTTTTAACTCTGCGATTGAAGCAGAGCACCTTCGTGATTAAGCTATGTAATTCATTTTTCATTATACATGATTTGCAGGATGTGTCGATAGGCAGTTTAGAGAAAGTAGCCGTGAAGGGGAAAGGCGTGACTGGAAGACAGTTCCGTTCAATGGAGCCAATTAACGCTGTAAATATACGTCGGTCCTTGTAGCGGAACAGAAAATACTAAGTTTAAAAGGTCACTCTACTTCCATTATTTAACTATTACAACTGAGAGGTCATTTTTTACAACGTGGCAGCCCTTTTTTACAACGTGAACCTGCTTATCTACAACGTGAACCCCTTTTTTTACAATTGAGACATCAAACTCGACACGAACTGAGGTGTAGTCCCTCTCATTTAATGCTTACCCATTAAAAATAGCCATCCCGCTAGAAGCGGAATGACTATTTATTAACTAAAGTTACATTTTTTCAGGAGCGCTTACTCCAATTAGACGAAGTGCGTTTGCAATTGTAGTGCGAACCGCTGTGATTAGTGCGATACGTGCTCTTGTCATGTCTTCATTCGACGGGTCTAAAACTTTTTCAGCGTTATAGAAGCTATGGAATGTAGCTGCTAATTCTTGAATGTATGTGGCAACACGGTGTGGTGAGCGATTCTTCGCTGCATCCGCCACGATTTGTGGGAAGTCACCCATTTTCTTCAAGACATCGATTTCTTTTTCAGCTTGCAATAAATTCAAGTTGTCTGTGGTAGCTACAAATCCTTGTTCTTCGGCAGCACGTAATATCGAGCTGATACGGGCATGTGCATACTGAGCATAGTAGACTGGATTTTCATTGGATTGAGATACTGCTAAATCCAAATCAAAGTCCATATGTGAATCACCTGAACGCATGGCAAAGAAGTAACGCACTGCATCTAAACCTACTTCTTCTACTAGTTCACGCATGGTAACAGCCTTACCTGTACGTTTACTCATTTTCATTTTTTCGCCATCTTTATAAAGCTGAACCATTTGAATGACGCTCACTTCTAACTTATTACGGTCGTAGCCAAGTGCTTGGATGGCTGCTTTCATACGGGGAATATACCCGTGGTGATCCGCACCCCAAATATTAATTAATTGATCGAATCCACGTGCAATTTTGTCTTCATGGTAAGCGATATCCGGCATTAGATAAGTAAACGAACCGTCATTTTTGATTAAAACTCGATCTTTATCGTCTCCAAATGTTGTCGAGCGGAACCATGTAGCCCCATCTTCTTCGAACACATGACCATTTGAACGTAATTTCTCCAATGCCACATCAATTTTACCATTCGCATACAAGGATGATTCGGCATACCAGCTATCAAATTTCACACGGAAGTCCGCTAAGTCTTGTTGCAATTTAGCAAGTTCAATTTTCAATCCATGAGAACGTAAGAAGTCAAATCGTTCTTGATCCGTTTTTGATAATAAAGAATCTCCATGTTCCGCTACTAAGCCTTGTGCGATATCAATAATGTCTTGACCTCGGTAGCCATCCTCTGGCATTTCCATTTCATTGCCTAATGCCTCGTTGTAACGTACCTCTAGTGAAATGGCCAAGTTATTAATTTGATTGCCCGCGTCATTAATATAATATTCACGTGATACTTGATATCCTGCAAAATCTAAGACGTTACACAAGGAATCTCCTACGGATGATCCACGCGCATGCCCCAAGTGTAAATCCCCGGTAGGATTCGCAGAGACAAATTCGACTTGAATTTTTTCTCCAGCCCCTGATTCAGAGCGTCCATAGTCTGCAGCTTGTTCTAAGACTGCCTTCACAACGTCCGCTAAATAGTCTTTTCGCAAAACGATGTTCATAAATCCTGGACCCGCAATTTCGATTTTTTCAATCGGTGTTTCGCTCGTATCAAGATTTTCTAAGATTGCCTCCGCAATTGCACGAGGGGGTTTTTTTGCTAGCTTTGTTAACTGCATAGCGATATTCGTTGCATAGTCGCCATTTGCTTTGTCTCTTGGAGATTCTAAATGAATAGACGGAATCGACTCTGAATCTGTCAATTGAGCTTTAATAATGGCATGTTGTATGGCTTCTTTTATAGATTGTTGAACTTGTTCTACTGCATTCATTGAGATTCCTCCGTGTAATGAAATTCGAGTGTATATTCTCCTACTGGTTGTCCACTTAAGATAAAATCGTACTGTACAATAAAATGACCATCGTGTTTATTTTGTTCAAACGTCATCTGATGTGTTTTCGTATGTATCATTAATGAACCATATTCACTTTCATAATTGCCTATTTGTTCCATATCAATTAAAAATGGTAGCCGCATATTTACTCCGCCACTTCTAAGTATAAGAGCTACTCTCTCTCCCATTTTCACTATGGTCTTAATCGTTTGTTCTTCTTGAATTTCCTCGTATTTCAAATAAGAGTTAGACCCTTTATTGTATAATAAACCTGAAGCCCATAATTCATAAATTTCTGGTTCTTCATGAGGTTGCTGAATGGTCGTTTTCAACCTAACTTTCACTTGTTGACTCATGACAATTCCACCCGCTCCCTCTCCAGTATGTTTTGTTTCAAAGCTGATTTAGATAACCTTTTAAGTATAAGCGAAATATCCTATTCATATCAATCAATCCGAAAATAACAAAAACTTTATTCTCTGTTATTAACATTCTTTTCCATAATCAAATTAGGTATGATATACTAATTTTACTATCTTGTTCAGGGGGTATATAGTCATGCTTTTCGGTTTAATTGTTAACTTCTGTATTTTGTTTACATTCGCTGTATTATCTTATTGGCCCTTCCAGGATCAAACTCGTTTCCAAATTCCATTTCAAAAAGTATATCCTTATTTCATTGGCGTGATGGCTGGTTTAACAGGTTTTATCTTGATGGAAACCTCTGTATCTATTACAGATACCATTATACTAGACGCTCGTCATGTTTTAATTGTCATATCCGGACTTTTAGGTGGACCTATTGCTCCTATTATTAGTGGTGTCATTATCGGACTTTCTCGTGTGGTGTTAGATGACATTTCGTCCGTCTCTCTCATTGGCGGGCTTAATACATTAATTGTCGGGTTGGTTATAGGTGGTATTAGTTATAAATTTAAAATGACCTTTAAAAATGTACAGTATTTTTTTTACTATTCACTTATACAAACAGTAATAGTAATGAGCACCCTCCTCTATTTGCAGAATTCTGACTATATACAAGTCGTTTATTTCATTCTATTTTCACTGTTTTCATTCTTTACATTACTGGTGATTTTGAGTGAGTTAAAAAATCATTTCGAACAAATTCGTAGAATTGAACTACTCTCAGAGACTGACTATTTAACCGGCCTTTATAATAACCGGAAATTCCATCAATTAGTTGAGACCTACATAACAGATTCCTCAACACCTTTTTCCATGATTTTAATTGATATTGACCATTTCAAAAAAGTGAATCATAGGCATGGACATCCAGTGGGTGATGAAATTTTAAAAGAGCTAAGTACGCGCTTAAATAACTTGATCTCAAGTCGCGATGGATTTGTAGCTCGTAATGGCGGTGAACAGTTTGCGGTATTAATTCCGAATGCACCTCCTGCTATAGGGCTTAGTATTGGGGAGAAAATTCGCTCCATGGTTGCCAGATCTTCTTTTACTGTTGCTGATAACCAAGAAGTTTCCTTCACAGTTTCAATAGGTGTTAGTTCCTACCCGGATAACGGAACAACGATTCAAGAAATATATGGTGCAGCTGATGTCGCCATGTATGAAGCGAAAGCCATTGGACGCAACCGAGTCTTTCATTTCACAAACAAAAAAGCGTGATGTCCATTACTGGACGTCACGCTTTTTCTATTGCATTTACTACTTATTTCAACCAACCAAGCATCATTTCACGAAGCAATTTACTTGCCGTGTTTGCTGTTTGTTCAGATGAATCATAGATAGGTGCTACTTCAACTAAGTCAAATCCAACGACGTTAACATTTGAACCTGCAATGGCATGAATTGAGGCTAATAGTTCACGTGAAGTAATTCCCCCAGCGTCCACAGTACCTGTTCCAGGCGCATGTGCAGGATCAAGAACATCGATATCGATGGTCACATAAACTGGTCGACCAGATAGAGTTGGCAACACTTCTTTTAAAGGTTCTACTACTTCAAACATTGAAATATGCATGCCGTTTTCTTTTGCCCAAATGAACTCTTCTTTCATTCCTGAACGAATGCCAAATGAATAAACATTTTTGGGTCCTATCAAATTGGCAATCTTACGAATCGGTGTCGAGTGAGAAAGTGCTTCTCCTTCGTATGATTCGCGTAAATCCGTGTGCGCATCCATATGGATAATCGCTAAGTCAGGATACTTTTCTGATACGGCTTTCATAACAGGCCAAGATACTAAATGTTCTCCACCCATACCAATCGGCACTTT
>JBFELW010000142.1:0-5973 GCA_041551995.1 Paenisporosarcina sp. | reverse complement strand
CTTCATCTATTTCAAGAGAGAGAGATAATCGTACATTTCATCGCAAATGATATTAACACTTCGTCTACGTCCACTTACACTTTCTTAGATATTATTGAAAAGCTCGTTCATTTCCAATCAGAGATGATTAGTGAAAAGACGAAGATCGGGTTATTAGAAGCACAGAAAAAAGGCAACAGTGCAGGTCGCCCTAAAAAGTCAATATCGAGTATTACGAAAGCAATCGAAATGTATCATGCTAAGAAGTCGCTTGATGAAATTAAAGAAGCTACCGGTATTAGCAAATCTACTTTATACCGTAATCTTGAAAACTGACTATCAAAAAGAAAAAGTGTCCCACTATTAAAAGACGGGACACTTTTTTATTTGACCACCATGATGGGACATTTAGCAACTTTCATCACTTTATGGCTGACGCTACCCATAACCATTTCTTGAAATGCGTTCAGTCCCCTACTTCCTATAATTAGAACGTCGTGGTTATGATGGTTAGCGTACTTTGCTATTTGAGCTTCAGGTTCACCTTCACAAATTTTGACGTGATACTCTACACCAAATTGAGTAAATAACTCCTCCGTCTTCTGTAACTTTTCTTCTCTTTTTTGCTTGATAAACTCTTCATCAAACCTTGTACTGTTATGAGCCTTCTTTAATTTATTTGAATCGAGTACATAGAGTAATGTTATTTTGGTAAAGTCTTTTGTTACAAGTTTCAATGCAGCCTTTGCTGCACGTAAAGCATGTTCCGATCCATCAGATGCTAAAAGAATTTTTGAATACAAAGTTTGTTCCCCTCTCTTTGTAACCGTTTTCATTTAACTGAATTATCTTATAATTTATTTTACTATTAATTTTATCGTATTAAGCCTGTTAAATACAATTTTATTTTGTTCTTCAGTGGATTTAAATTAAAACCTAAGAGGTTGATTAACTGGTGTTGAGGAGGAAAGAAGAATCCATAACATGTCTGTTGCATGTAATTCTCTAGAGAGGGAAAGATTTACTTTTATCATGAATAAATGTCACAGACTTTCAAATACCTCCACAGCGTCTCCAGACAAAACTTGGCATGAGGCAATGTCTTTATATAATACCAATTCGACATAGCTGTCTTCACGAATATTTTGTACCATATAAAATCCACCTGGATATGTCTTAATCACTTTGTATGGTTCTTTTTTATACCGTATTATTTTGTTTTCAATATTTCTCATCAGCTCACTCCATTTTAGACATTCGTGTATCTACTCTGTGTTTTAATACGTCCTATTCCCTTGCAAGAATGACATTTCTGTTTGAATAGTCCAAACCATGTCTTATATCCTATGCCTTTACATGTAGTACAAATTAATATACTCGACATTTTCCTTTCTCCTCCATTACTTACTATTCTCTATTTCACAGACGGCGATTCCGAGAGGGTAATGAATGGAATTACGTGGGGGTTCAATCAACACACCTTTTTGATAATAAAAGAGAGTTTGCGGATAATCAGTGAATAGATCATGGAATTCTGTAACGGTTAACTGATGATAATGATATAAAGAACTACATGTATTTCCCCTTCCCTTTCCAAAAGGTGTAGACAAAATCAGGGTCCCTCCAGGTCGTAAACTTTTGATTAGTTGCTCTACAAACAGCCGATCATTTTCTACATGTTCTATTGTTTCAAAGCTTATAATTGTATCAAATAAACCTAATGAATCCATAAAGCAACTATCCTCAACACTCCCTTGCACGAATGAAACAAGTGGGTGGTAGTATCTTCCCTTCGCATAATGAATCGCTTCAGATGAAACGTCAACACCAGTAACTGTTGATATATTTTTTTTACAGGCTTTTGCGATTAATTGGGCTCCATAACCCGACCCACATGCTAAATCAAGTACCGCTCCTTTAACATAGTTAATGGAGAAATGGTAACGACAAATGTGTTCAAGTAGTAAGCCATTCATAGGGTTCATTAAGTCAGGTACGATTCTTTCCTCAGTTACTTGCATTTATATCAATCCTTTAGTATTCATTTTCTTAACACGAAGAAAGTCAAAGTTTTCATTCATAATTCCCTCTAATTCCATTGTCCAATAACCAATCTCATTAAAAGTATATGTCTTCTTATAGCGACCAAGTATTTCTTTAATTTGATATGGGTTATTAGCTTTATTATTATCATTTAAATACTTATTCAGTTTTTCGAAAAGCTCATTAATGAGTTCATATTCTTATCTTCTCTTATTATGAACGGACTTAGACTATAAACATACCTATCCTAAGTATAATGCTTCTAAATAGTCCCTTTTTGAGAAAAAATCTAATTAAAATATACCATTACAGAAGGATAAGTTCAAACTTGTAAACCATTTAAAATAAGCTTTATCTAATGACTACAACTCTTTCACCTTCTCATCACGAAATACAAAAAGAAGCAGCCAGAATTGTCAGCTACTTCCCGTTCGTAAAATTATTTCTTATACCTGAGATTTTATATATAAACTCACTTTTTCCAATAGTGTCTCTCCACTAATAACTACATCTCCTCCACCTTGAGCAAATGAATCAGATCCTCCACCTTTACCATTTATAAAAATTAGCACGTTTGCTGTCAGTTCCTTCATACTAAGTTCCATATTTTCGCCCCGAGCAGCTACAAATTGAACAAGCTGATCGTTTTCTGCAGCTAAGAAGACAACTGTATCATTGGTTTCAGCGACAACCATGCGTGCGAGCTTTTGTAGTTCTTGAATAGAACGATTTTGATAAATCACTTGAATAGTGGGAACTCCATTTATATCTTTTTTCGCTCCAACTAATTCCTTTGCTTCGTATACGAATAAAAGCTCTTTTGTGTCAGTTAGTGACTTGTCTAGTTTTTTCTCTTTACTTACTAAATTTCGCACTGCATCATTTAAACCATCTTCAGATGCACTTAAAGTACGCGTCAATTCTAAAAGAATCTTATGTTTACGATGCATTTGTGATCGCACTCGCCCTCCACATACAAAGTGAACGCGAACATTTCCTTTTTGTTTTTCTGTATGTAGTATTTTCAACATTCCTACCTCCGATGTGAAGTTAGGGTGTGTTCCACCACAACCGTTATAGTCAAATTCAGGAATGATAACTAGTCGAATATCTTCATCAACTGTTACTTTTTTTCGAAGTGGATAGTTACTTAATTCTTCTTTAGTGACCCATAGTGTTTCGATAGGATAACGTTCTAAAATGATTTGATTCGCCAGGTCTTCGACGTCCATTAGTTGCTCTTCAGACAGGTCTGTACAATCTAAGTCAATTGTCACCATCTCTTTACCTAAATGAAAACTTGTTGTTTGGATATCAAATAACTCTACAAAAGATGCTGTTAAAATATGCTGTCCAGTATGTTGCTGCATGAAGTCAAATCGACGGTTCCAATCAATTTTACCTGTTACTTCCATTGAAACATCAAATACGGGTTCAGCTATATAATGTCTAATCTCACCATCTATCTCTTCAACATCTATTACATGTACTTCATTTAATTTACCTAAATCATGTGGTTGACCTCCGCCAGTTGGGTAAAATGCGGTTTGATTGAGTGTGACATACCAGTTTCCTTCTGCGTCCTGTTCCTGTTGGTTCACACGTGCATTAAATGTATGTAGATAGCTGTCCTGATAAAATAATTTATGTTCCACCTGTTACTCACTCCCATGTATTAAATTCATTTCCTTTATTCTAATCTGTTTTCCTATTTCAAGTTAGAAATATCTATTTGAATTTTGTAAAAATAAATACATAATAAGTATGACCTGATTCATACATGAAGAGTCAGCTTTAATGAAACTAAATGTACTATTACTCGTATTATTATATACAAAAGAGAAAGGATGACTTAATGTGACAACCGCCACACTGGAATACCGTTTATATAAAGGGCTAAACTCATTTGAACCTCTTTTCCATTATGAATCCATAGAGCTTGATCAAGTACTTGCTAGGAGAGAATGTGAATTCTTCGTTAAGGAAGGCGTCACGTATAAACAAACTTCTTCTGCAATCGAGGGCAATACACATATGATTTATGTAAAAAAAGAAGAAGAAGCTGAAAAAGAGAAGGAAGTATTTAACCTAAATGCTAAACTGAAATTAGAGGTAAGAGAATTCAATTACAGAGAAAATCACCCGATTATCCAAACCTTTGAATTCGATCGACATATAGACATACTAAGTAAAATAGGCAGTGTGTATCTATACATAGATAACTATGAATGGGAACGTGATTCAGCCGAAATCGATGAAGATCGTCTTGTCTATGTTCTTTACATGATAAAAACTGGCTATACATTGGAGGGCAATTAAGATGGGCAAAACAAAGAAACTAATGACAGGAGTAGCAACTTCCGTTCTAGCTTTTGGAATGACTGGATGTGGTCAAAATCAGTCATTACCTGAAGAGCCGACTGGTGTTGAGTGTGATGACTGGGAGTGGGATGACGAAGAGGGCACGTACTATTGTGATGATCAACGTTCCCCTCACTTCGGTAGTTACTTTCTTTTAGGAAGTATGTTCAGTAGTAAGAGTGCTTTGAGAAGTTCTAGTGGATATTCTAAGCATATATCTAATTACAAGTCGGGAATTGGCAGTGGAACAAAAGGAGGATTTGGTGGGTGATTGACTCTCCATTTTCCAAAGAACGTCAACGAGTTTACAGGGAGATTCCTTATTTTTTTCCAGATTTAGAAGGAGTAGAATATGCGTTACTAGACATTCAATCAAAATCGAAGGATTATTGGGAACAAATACAATATGCGGCAACAGAAGTGGGGACTATTTTCGCTAAAGTTGCTCCTCTTCTTAGATCTTTTGAAGATGCTACATTGCTGCAACTCGGCTTTCCCGCAGAAACACTTGCTTATATAAAAGTGAAGTCCATTCCTCAAGAGTATATTATCGGAAGACTCGATTTTATTGTCCAGGATTCCGACATTAAATTACTCGAGTTTAACTCAGATACACCTACTTTTATTAAAGAAACGTTTCAAGCAAATTCTTTTTTATGTCATCATTTCGGGCTTAAGAATCCGAACGAAGGCAGTGAACATCTTCTTCATGTTGAAATGAGGAAAGCCATTGCTGCTTGTTGGAACAAGTTAAATAAATCAGGGACACCTAAAATTGTTTTTACATCTCACGCCGATCACCTTGAAGATAAGTGGACAACTCGTTATCTTCAAGAGCAACTCCAGTTACCTTCGGAATATGTAAGCTTATCTGAATTAAAAATCATTACAAAACCCTTTACTGATAACGGTGTGACATATGAACCTGGCTTGTTTACACCATCTCTTGAACGAATTGATATCTTGTATCGTCAAACATATCCAGTCGAGCATTTGGTTAATGATGAAGATCCAGAATCAGGTGAGTTTGTCGGAAGAGCGTTAATGAAGTTGGTGGAACAGAACCATTTGATGATTCTCAATCCCCCTTCCGCTTTTTTATTACAATCAAAAGCTATTCAAGCCCTTATTTGGGGATTACATGAGGAAAAGAAATTCTTTTCAGAAGATGAACACAACATCATCCATCGCTATTTTTTACCGACCTATTTAGAACCAAAAATATTCATTCGTAACAATCAATCATATGTTAAAAAACCATGTTTTGGTCGTGAAGGAGATACCGTGGAAATTTTCAATGGATTCGGTGAGAAAACAAGTGAGGAACCAATGAAAACATACACAGATTTATTACCTGTCTTCCAGCTCTATCATCCGCTTCCAAAAACAACGATTAAGACAACAGTTGGAGAGAAGCACGCACATCTTATGGTGGGATGCTTTTTACTGAACAACCATGCAAGTGCCATCGGTATCCGTGCTGGTGGAGAAATCACAAATAATGAGTCTTACTTTTTACCAGTGGGAATACAAGATAGAGCACAGGAGGATGTTGAAATTGACAATCATGACATTAGAAGCAGTAGGTAG
>JBFELW010000141.1:0-6038 GCA_041551995.1 Paenisporosarcina sp. | reverse complement strand
TGCTGTTCCTGTAAACCCAGTGATATATCGACGATTGTATCCGCTAGTAATCAATAGTGCATCAATGTTGTGTTCCTTAGATGAATGACGTAATTTACTTAAGTTCTCCATTAAATAACCCCGTTTCTTCTCGATATAAATGTTTCGAGTGCAAGATGATATCCGAATGTGCCTAAACCTGATATCTGACCTTCACAAACTGCAGCTAATACTGAGTGATGTCTAAATGGTTCTCTTTTATGTATGTTTGATATATGTACTTCAATAACGGGCACGTTAACAGAAGCTATTGCATCACGCAATGCAATACTAGTATGTGTAAACGCACCTGGATTGAAAATAATGCCTTGTACTCCTTCATCTTCCGCTTCATGTATCCAGTCGATTAAATGGCCTTCATGATTGGACTGACAAAATTTAATCGTAACCTCTTGATGTTTAGCAGACTCTACTAGTTTCTTTTCGATATCCTGTAATGTTTCTGATCCATAAATTGAAGGTTCTCTTTTCCCAAGTCGGTTTAAATTTGGTCCGTTTAAACATAGAATTTTCATGCTTAGACTCTCCTTGATATAACATTTCTTTATTTTATCATATCCGTATGAGAGGGCAACCTATTTCGACTCCCTGAATGATTAATACCACGGTAAAAGACAGCTGTTTCAACGAGCCCCCGACAAAATAGTACCACCATTGCTAAAAAAGGTAGAGAAGATTTCTTGAAAAAGGAAAAGTCTATTTTAATAAACCATTCTATAAGCATCCAAAGCAATAAACCTGAGAGTATCGAAGTGAAAACAGGATTAATTCGTACGGTAAATGAAAATAGTTTCAGCAAAACTAGTATGACAAGAAAACTAAAAATCGCTAAGAACATCCATTTAATACCTTTTGGAGCATCAATTAAAAGGTAATATTTAGTAGACCACCCAATAGGGTTCCACGTAATAAACTTAAAAACTTTCAGAAATAATAAGGTAAATGTAAAGAGTGTTGCAGTAACAAGTGAAGTTACGACGTATGTTTTGATAGTCATGTTCATTCCTCCTAGTTTCACTTAATTTCGACGAAGAACATATAGACTATTCACAGGTACTACTTTTTCTTAAAATTTAGGACAATTTTAAAGAGTTATGTTTGCATCGCTTCACTAAGTTCGTCGCAAACGACAATTCGTTTCCTTTGAGGTTACACCTGACCCCTCTTCACTTGTTAGAAAAACTAAAACTAAAGACGACTGTTCCCTATTTTTTATGACGAAGCTAGCATAGCAATGAAGAAACAGATGTTTTTTGCCGCCTCTCACAATCACCTAAACGTTAAAAATCCAAAATAATAGATAACATAGCTAAGAAATTAAAAAACGCACCTAATATCCAAAGGATAAGGGAGCGTTTTTTGTCCTTATTATTTTTACTTACGATCTTTGTAACGAGCGACCAACTACAGCTTATGCATGTATCACAAGAATTTTTATAAACCACATCTTAATTGTGCATTGCAATTTGTGCATGTATTACAGCCACCCATTTCTTCGACAGTACCCGTTCGGCATACCGGACATGTATTTCCTACTTCAGATCCGATTGTTACATTCGTTGAACGTAAGTCCTGAATTGTGTCAATCAACACTACTGGACGTTTATCCATTACTTTTTCTTCATAATGATCCTCGTCCATAACGTTTTCTTCGGCTTTAAGTGTAAGAACTTGAGCATCTCTACTTCCATCTACGTACACAGTTCCACCCTTTGCCCCACCATTATATAAACGTTCGTAAACTTTTTGAACTTGCTCCACTGTATAACCCCTTGGTGCATTCACCGTCTTAGAAATTGAACTATCAATCCATCGTTGTATGATACATTGAACATCAACATGTGCTTCAGGTGCTAATTCCATAGCAGTTACAAACCATTCCGGAAGATTTTGCTCATTAGCTTGTGGATTTGAGACCAAATAATCTTGAACGATATCTGCTTTTACTTCAATAAACTTACCTAATCTACCACTACGGTAATAAGTGAACGAGAAGTATGGTTCTAATCCCGTTGAAACACCTACCATTGTTCCAGTCGATCCAGTGGGTGCCACTGTTAACAAGTGGGAATTACGAATACCACTAACGGCTATCTTTTCTCTAATATGTTCTGGCATTTTTTTCATAAATCCTGTTTGTGTGAAGGCTTGTCTTAAACGGTTCGTCTCTTCAAAAGAATCACCCTCTAAGAAAGGGAAACTTCCACGTTCAACCGCAAGCTCTGCTGATGTTTCATAAGCAGTAACAGCAATCGTTTCAAAGATTTGTTCTACTAATTTGTTACCATCTTCTGAACCATATTCCTTCTCACAGTAAATTAGTAAATCAGCTAATCCCATCACACCTAGTCCAACTCGGCGTTCACCTAATGCTTGTTTCTTATTGTCTTCTAAGAAGTATGGGGTTGCGTCGATTACATTATCCTGCATACGCACACCAACACGTACCGTTTCTTTTAAGGACTCAAAGTCTACCGTTTTGTCTTCTTTATTAGCAAATCGAGCTAAGTTGACTGCAGCCAAATTACACACTGAATTTGGGGCTAAAGGTTGTTCTCCACATGGGTTTGTAGCGACAACTTGTTGGCCATATGCCTTTGCATTGGTCATATCATTTGCATTATCAATATAGAAAATGCCTGGTTCTGCAGAATATGTTGCACAGACACTAATTAAATTCCACAGTTCTTTGGCTTTCATCGTACGATAAGTTCGAACAGCATGTCCCTGCTTTTCCCATTCTCGCACATCACCAACCTCGTGCCACTTCTCGTTGTAAACAGCCATTTCTTCTGCTGAGTACGTTTCTACCGCTGGGAATCGAAGAGCAAAATCGTCATCCTCTTCCACGGCCTTCATGAAGTCATCAGTTAAAGTTACTGAAATATTTGCTCCTGTTAAAAACTCAGAGTTGTGTACACTATACGTACCACCATCCAGTAACTTCGTTTCTGCATCACGCATTATGGCATCGTTAAAGCCACCTTGTCCTGGAATAGTTTTATAATTTATTATTCCTTGGTACATTAACTCTTCATGCTGCGTTAGGGGTTTAAACTTTAACTTCTCTTTCGCTAATTGTTTAATTGTTTCATCGTTTGTATTTTCAATTAAAAATCTAAGTATTCTAGGGTTTTGCATTTTAGAAATGATGAATTCTGCAATATCAGGGTGCCAATCTGCTAACATAATCATTTGAGCACCTCGGCGGCTTCCCCCCTGTTCAACAAGATGCGTTAATTTCGCTATATCATCTAACCAAGATACCGATCCAGATGACTTTCCGTTAACGCCTTTCGCTAATGTGTTACGAGGACGTAATGTTGAACCATTCGTTCCAACACCACCACCACGACTCATAATTTCCATCACTTGTTTACGGTGATCAGAAATTCCTTCGCGAGAATCTGGTACAAACGGCATCACATAACAGTTAAAGTATGTAACATCTGTATCTGCACCAGCACCATAGATAACTCGTCCAGCCGGAATGAATTTCAGACCAACAAGTTGCTGATAGAATTTTTCAAACCATTCTTTTTTCTTCTCTTCTGTTGTTTCAACTGAAGCCAAGCCCGTTGCATTTCTTTTCGCAATCTGTTCATAAAAAACTTCTAGAGGTTTTTCAATTACATGTATTGAACGATTCACAATTCCTGATTTCAACTCTTCTGCATCATCAATTGCACTTCTATAATCTTCTTCAATCAAAACTTGTGCTTTGTTTGTTGCTTGATTGATCGACACGATATACCCTAGTCCTCGTGCAGGGAACTTAGGATCTTCTTTTACCGTTAAAACGACAAAATCCCCTACTTTTAGACTTTTCTTTTCAGTATCTTTAAATGAGTATCGATCAATCATAACCAAACGTGATACACCCTTATGTGTTAATGTCATATCCTGTGTAATTGGGTGAACTTGTGGAAATGACGTGATATCGAGATTAAGAGCCTCAATATTTAATGCGTTCTCTCTTTTCGAAACTATGACCATGTAAAATACCTCCTCTAAAATAAAAAACACCATATGTAGTATCTACCATAGATAATAAGATACTACATATTGATGATTTATTCAAATATATTTATAACCGATTCAAACATAGAAACACAACGTCTATAGTATTAAAGTTCTATTTAAAATGTAAAATAAGTTCTTTTTACCTATTACTTGCGGTATGTCCACTCATCATTCGCATAACGGCGTTCTTCTAACTCTTTAACATAATTTAATTGTTCCTCTGTTAAATCGTAAGGTTTAAAATCTATATCTAGGCCCTTTTCAAAACCATATTTAAAAGCTGCTATACATTCTTCCACTGTTACTGGTTTTTCTCTAATCCGATTAATTGCGACAGCTTTTTCAGGAAGTCCTTTTCTTACACGTTCTTTAACAGCATCAGATGGGTAGTTAAATAAAGATATGAGTTTGTCCTCATCTAAATCGAGTAAGATCGCTCCGTGTTGAAGAATAACACCTTTTTGACGTGTCTGCGCACTTCCTGCAACTTTTTTTCCTTCCACTACTAGTTCATACCAAGAAGGTGCATCGAAGCAAACTGAACTCTTTGGATTTTTTAAGTCATTCTTTTTTTCTGCGGAGTCTGGTACTGAAAAATAAGCATCTAATCCTAATTTCTGAAAGCCTATCAATAAACCTTCACTTAAGACACGATAGGCTTCTGTGACTGTAGCGGGCATATTAGGATAATTTTCACTAACAATAATGCTATAGGTTAACTCATGTTCATGTAATACACCGCGGCCACCTGTCGGCCGTCTTACAAAACCAAGATTATGCTTCACTACTTGTTCCATGTTAATTTCTTTTTCGACTGCTTGAAAGTAACCTATAGACAGTGTTGCCGGACTCCATTCATAAAACCTGACGATCGGTGGAATTTCCCCTTCACTATGCCAATCTAATAAAGCTTCATCTAGAGCCATATTAAAAGAAGGACTACAAGCCCCAGAATTTATAAAATACCAAGTTGATTTAGACATATCATTTTCTCCTCACAATGTTATTCATTCTATCAAAGTAATTGAATTGTGACCACTCGTTCTCTTATAATATAGAAGTAGATAGAAAGGGGAAAGTTTAAGTGGAATTTTTGTATGTGATTTCAGCTTTATTGTTCGGTATAATTATTTATTTACTAATTTCAACACTCCGTTTGAAAAAAGCGGTTTCTGCTTTATCACAAGATCAGTTTATTGAAGGCTATCGAAAAGCGCAACTGGTTGATGTTCGAGAACCAAAAGAGTTTGATGGGGGGCATATATTAGGCTCTCGTAATATACCTTCTTCACAAATGCGTCAACGTTTTAAAGAGATCCGTCCAGATAAACCAGTATACTTATATTGTCAAAATAGTGCTCGAAGTGCAAGAACAGCTTTATTTTTAAAGAAAAAGGGATACACACAAATTTACCAACTTAAAGGCGGCTTCCGTCAATGGACGGGTAAGATAAAGGCGAAATGAGTAGAAAAAGCTCCATCCGTTCGCGGAGGTGCTTTTTTTTTTGTAATTGAGTCAATTTCATAAATCCATATTTTTTAATAAACACGAACATTTAATTGGTTTTTATATTAATTATCCGTTTATTCTAAACAGATATCGTTTGATTGTAGCGCAAGGCGGCGTAAAACATCTGCTCATGTTTCTGCATCGCTTCGCTAGCTTCGAAACATGAAAGTGCGTTGCATCGCTACGCTAGCTTCGTCGCAAAGACTAGGACCAAATTGTTTTGGTCCTAGTCTTTCCAGTGGGAATAGCACGAGCTGAAAGCCCCGCAGTCGTGGGCAAAGGAACGAAGGCTAAGAACGCCACTACGCGAGTCAACGTCTTGGTGACCAACACACTGTTGGCCTCACGGACCCCCTCGGAAAGCGTCCGCATGTAACGGAAATCGATAGTGCCATTTTCATATGAAGAGAGGGCTGCCCTTAAAAGTCATTTTCTATGACTTTTGGGACAGCCCCTTTTGTTGTTC
>JBFELW010000140.1:0-6106 GCA_041551995.1 Paenisporosarcina sp. | reverse complement strand
TGCCGATCCACCAGTAGCTAACATTGGATCTACTAAAATAAAATCGCGCTCTTCCACATCCGCAGGAAGCTTAACATAATATTCAACTGGTTGTAATGTCTTAGGGTCGCGATACAAACCAATATGTCCTACTTTTGCAGCCGGAATCAACTTCAAGACACCGTCGACCATCCCGATACCAGCTCGTAAGATGGGTACGATTCCTAGTTTTTTTCCAGACAATATTTTCGCTTTTGCTGTTGTTACAGGTGTTTCAACATCAACCTCATTAAGTGGTAAATCACGTGTGATTTCAAATGCCATCAACGTTGCGACTTCGTCAACTAGTTCACGAAATTCTTTTGTTCCTGTATTCTTATCTCGTATGTACGTTAATTTATGCTGGATCAATGGATGATCAAAAACGAATACTTTCCCCATTCAGTCCATCTCCTTTTCATTGTTCAAACTCTATCTATTATAGCAGAAAAACCATGTACGGCTAGAAAACACCCCTATGTTTTTGAATTTCTTCTACAGACACTACTAGTTAGTTTACTTCATTAATTGCAATTATTTAATGGGAATAAAAGCCATGATACCTTTCCCCTTTAGTTATAATCATTAAATTTATTGGTCTCGTATGCTCTTTATTCTTATACGTCTAAACCTCATACCTATATGTTCCCATTAAATAAAGACTACCTTTGAATTTTGAATACTATTCAAAGGTAGTCTTTTCATATTTGTATTATTGGTATAGCGGAAATTTAGATGTTAGGGCAGCAACGCGATCTGCTACTTCTTTTTGTACGTCTTTATCTTCATGATTTTTTAATAGTTTCACTATAATAGTAGCGATTTCTTTCATTTCTTCTTCTTTAAATCCTCGAGATGTAACGGCTGGTGTACCAATTCGAATACCAGATGTCACAAAAGGACTCTCTTGATCGAAAGGAATGGTGTTTTTATTAACCGTGATACCAACTTCGTCTAGAACATGCTCGGCTACTTTACCTGTTAAGTTTAGTGAACGAAGGCTGACAAGCATTAAATGATTATCTGTACCACCTGACACAACGTCAATGCCTTGTGACATAAAGCTCTCTGCTAGCGCTTTTGCATTTTTAACGACTTGTTGAATATACGTCTTAAATTCTGGTTGTTGTGCTTCCCCAAATGCAACTGCTTTTGCTGCAATAACATGCATAAGAGGTCCACCTTGTATGCCTGGGAAGATCGTTTTGTCAATTTTCTTCGCAAATTCTGCTTTACACAAAATAAGTCCTCCACGTGGTCCACGCAGCGTTTTATGTGTAGTTGATGTCACAAAATGTGCGTGCGGAACAGGACTTGGGTGTTCACCCGTTGCAACTAGTCCTGCAATATGCGCCATATCCACCATTAAATAAGCACCAATCTCGTCAGCAATTTCACGGAACTTAGCAAAATCAATTGTGCGGGAATACGCGCTCGCTCCCGCTACAATCATTTTCGGCTTGTGTTCAAGTGCTTTTGCACGGACATCATCATAGTCAATCATTTCAGATTCTTTATCTACACCGTATTCAACGAAATTATATTGAATACCACTGAAGTTAACATGACTTCCATGAGTTAAATGGCCTCCATGAGATAAGTTCATGCCTAGTACCGTATCTCCTTGCTCTAAAGCTGTCATATAGACCGCCATATTCGCTTGAGATCCCGAATGTGGTTGAACGTTAGCATGATCTGCTCCAAAAATTTCTTTTAGTCGATCGCGTGCAATGTTCTCTACTACGTCTACATGCTCACATCCACCATAGTAGCGTTTTCCAGGATAACCTTCCGCGTATTTATTCGTTAACACAGATCCTTGTGCTTCCATTACGGCTTCCGATACAAAGTTTTCAGAAGCGATTAATTCGATATTCGCTTGTTGACGTGTTTTTTCCGCGTTCATAGCCTCAAATACTACTCGGTCTTGTTTTGCAATTTTTTCCATAGGTACATCCCCTTTATGACTTATCTTTGTTATAAATCGCTCGTTCTCCGCCAATCAATTTGGGTCGCGTTGTCGCCATTGTAATAATCGCATCGCCAATTTGTTTAACTGACCCTCGGAGTGGCACAGCTACTTGCTTTAAATGCATGCCAATTAATGTTTGTCCAATATCAATGCCACCATGTGCTTGAATGCTTTCAACTACCACTGGATACTCGAAATGTGTAAATGCAAAGGCCGACATAGAACCCCCTGCCGTTTGAACAGGAATGACAGAAACAGGTTCAAGGCCATATAACTTAGCCGTTTCTTGCTCCATGGTTAATGCACGGTTAATATGTTCACATCCTTGAAAAGCAAGATGGATCTCATGCTTTTTGGCAAAGGCGACAAGCGGCTGGAATAAAGCTTCTGCTATTTCTAATCCTCCAGCTGAGCCAATACGTTTCCCCACAATTTCAGATGTAGAACAACCGACTACAAATAGTTGGCCAGGTATAAACGTAACTTGCGTACTATATTCAGATAGTACTTCTTCAAGCTGTAAACGCCACAGTGTAGGTGCATCCATATGACCAAACCCTTCTATAAGTTTTCCAACTCAGACAATTTCGCTACTCGTCTTTCATGTCTTCCACCTTCAAATTCTTCTTGTAACCATGTTTTAGCAATTTCACGCGCTAGACCGCCACCGATGACACGTTCACCCATCGCTAATACATTAGAATTATTATGACCGCGCGTTGCTTTTGCACTAAATACGTCATGAACAAGTGCGCATCGTACTCCTTTTATTTTATTGGCTGCAATTGACATGCCAATTCCTGTTCCACAAATTAAAATGCCTCGATCAAAAGTTTCGTTAGCTACACCCTCAGCAACAGGCTTTGCATAGTCAGGATAATCGACAGAATCACTAGTTTGAGGACCGAAATCTTGGTAAGTGTGACCCAACTCGTTTAACAACGAAATGATCTCCTTGCGTAAATTATTACCTCCATGATCGGAAGAAATTGCTATGTTCATTATAGTCCCTCTTTTCTTTTACTACTCACAAATATCTTATCATTTTTTTATAGAGGAAGGAAGGCAAATGGCGACGAGCCCCGCTGTTCCTGAGATTAGTCATCTCAATATGCAGTGAAATTACCAAAGCCTTTATACAATCCCTAGGGGTGAGACTATTTGCAAAGCTATATTACACATTATAAAAGGTACTGTTAGGTATAGTGTACTTTGCGTGATGGCTCTATACGTTTTAAATCTTGAATTAAGTGAAAATCCAAGGGATTCTTCTCTCTTTCCATGGATGAACAACTTACCCAGTGCATTTTCCCACAGAAACGATGCAATGCACTTTCATGTTTTGAACCTATAGTAGCAATGTAGGGCACTTTCATGTTTCCCTAGCGTACCCGAATTTATCGTCATTGCTTAGAAAAATCTACGTAAAAAGAATACACCTCACCTAAGGCGAGCTGCATTCAGAGGTCTTCATTATTTAACTTTTGAACAAGGTCATGTGATAAAGATTTTAGCTCCATGAAGGTCTTACGGTATTGGGAAACATCTCCTCCAAATGGATCGGATACATCATGAGAACCATATGGTCTAATGTACTCTTTGAAGGTAAAGGTTTTATCAGCAGCAAATGGATACGTATTTAATAGTAGGTTTTTATGTGCGGTAGTCATCGTTAATACAAGATCTGCCCAACGTAAATCGTCCTCACTGAGTGACCGTGAAAAATGGGTATATTCAATACCATTTTCTACAATTACTTGTTTTGCATTTTCAGAAATATCGCTACCGTTCATGGCGTATATCCCTGCTGAACGAACTTTCATATGTTCCAAGTCTTTTGATTGAAAGAGTGCTTCTGCCATAGGGCTTCGACAGGTGTTTCCGGTACAAACGAAATAAATATTCATATAGACTCCTCATTTACTCAGAAATGTAAGCAATCCCAAAGCTATGAGACCAACTCCAGCTAGTCGTGTTAGGATAGGTCCTTTTAAACTGGTGCTCCTTAACGCAATATAAGAAAATACAAATGCGGAAACGCCAGCACTTATTAAAAAGATCCACTTATGTAAGTGAAGCATACCAAAAGATAGGCTAACTGAAAAGGTATCAATACTGACGACTATTGCCAGTAAGAAAGGCGGAAGGATGACTGAGGAAGGTTTTTGTTGGTGCAAGAGTAGATGAACACCTGTTAAAAAAAGCAAAAGACTCGATATCCATCTTCCTCCTTCTAGAAGAAGTGCCGTAATCCACTCCCCAGCCAAAAAGCCAACAAGTGGGAAAATCATATGTAAGAATCCAGTCCAAAGTGCCAATAAGAGCGGAAAACGAATTTTTGGTAGAACAGTATACAAAGCAACCACATCAAGAGCAGTTAGAAATCCGGCGAAAATTTCCGTTTCCAAATTAGTAATCTCTCCTATCTTTTGCATCACTATTAGCCTATGCAAAAAGAGAAGAGTTTAGGATGACCACCATGTACCATTTGAAGCCTTTTCTAAACGATTGTAAATTGCAGCTCCAACACCTGCTGAACTTGGTGCAATAACTAGTACAATGTCTGCTGCTGTTTCATCGCATGCTCGCAGATGGGCATATAACATTTGCGCAGAAGTTTCTAGATTTATCGAATTACCAAACGAAAAAAACCAATCTGGAGTAGTATTCTTAAATTCTTCTGGTGCTAGCAGTGCAACTTTTTGTCCTGTTGACTGAATATCTTTAACGGCTTTCATGACTACCGACAGATCTGATTTTATTAAATAAACAGGTGCGTTAGGTGCATAATGAGCATATTTCATACCAGGAGCTTTTGGCGTGTTGGCCTCACTGACTTGTAAGGTATCAGGTTCGATAACTTCTCCAATCTGCTCTCGCAACATCGCAGCTGTCACACCACCCGGTCGTAAAATAACAGGTGGGTCTACCGTGAAATCAACAACAGAAGATTCAAGACCGATTCCTGTGGCACCACCGTCAATAATCAGCGGAATGAGTCCAGCCAAGTCTTTTTCTACGTGTAAAGCGTTCGTAGGACTCGGTTTTCCACTACGATTTGCGCTTGGTGCGGCAATTGGTTGATTAACCATTTGAAGTAAACGTAGAGCTACAGGGTGATCAGGTATTCTTAATCCAACAGTATGTAATCCTGCTGTCACGTTTGGAGCAAATATATTTGGTTTCGCCTGAAGGATTAAGGTTAAAGGTCCTGGCCAAAAAATATCCATACATTTTTGTGCTTTTGGTGAAATAAAGTCAACGTATTCACCAGCAGCTTCTTTTGTACCTATATGAACAATCAGGGGATTATCAGACGGTCGACCTTTTGCTTTAAAGATTTTCGCTACGGCTTTCTCATTCGTCGCTATGGCTCCTAAACCATAAACAGTTTCAGTAGGAAATGCGACAACTTCACCGGAAAGTAACATATCAACAGCTTGTGAATAAACTTCATCGTTACCCACATAATTATCCACATTTCTACGTTTAGTTTCCAATTGAAAAACCCCTTCATTTCGCGAATTCAATGAAACTTATACACAACATGTGGATAAGTCACTAGTAAACGGGGGATAACTATGACCAAAACTTCTCTTTCAGCCATTCCCATGTCCAAAACTTTGTTGGTTCTTTCTTCGGTTCATCATCTCGGTAACAAACTTTTGGAAATAGTGCACACCACCAATTATCCCCTTTGCCTTCCCCAATCGTTACAACATATGCTTTATAGATATCTTGTGGGTAATAATTCACCCCATCTTTTTTAGGTGGAACCAATGCATCCGCTAATTGAATTTGAATGGCCTTACTTGTTATTTTTCCAGCACGTTTTGTAATTTCATTTGATAGATTTATCAATTGTGCTTCTAAATCTTCAACCGTTTTGGCCGTTTCAATAGCTTCTAGTAAAATAGGATTTATTTCTTCTTGTATAAGTGATTTAACGGCTTGGTCTTCTGCTGTATTGCTATTTGCAACAATTCTTACATGGATGGCATCCGATGGTATTGCTTCAGCTGCTCCACTCCCACTTGGTAATGCAAATAAGACGATTTGAATCATAAGTAAGGAAAATATAAGTTCAATCCATGGTGAGCGCTTCGATTCTGGTGA
>JBFELW010000139.1:0-6112 GCA_041551995.1 Paenisporosarcina sp. | reverse complement strand
GATGGTCTTAGGCTTCATTTGACTTACGGTGGCAGCAATCTTTTCATAACGAAGTTCATTTAATCGGATCTTATTCACTTTTTTAACTTGTTCGTCTTTAGGCTTTTTATTTTCCACGATGTCATAGAGTTCTTTAAAGCGGAGTGATTGTCGATAAATATAATCTCGCTTGGGATGGTTTTCAAGCCACCCTTCTCCGTATCGCTCCAACTTTTCAATTTCCTGTTCATCAATAAAGTAATGTTTATAATTGTCGATGACTGGTATCAACACAAACAAATGTCTTAACCCATCTTGAAGAGTTTGCATCCCTTTTAAAGAAATATATCTCGCAGAGCTTTCATCTTTTATATGGAAAGAGTATTGAATTTCCTGTCGCGTAATCACCACTTCATACCCAATCGGTTCAAATAGGTCCTGTATCTGTTGATCAGATAACGAAGACGCAACAGGTCCAAGCTCAAAGTGGAATGGAAACTTATGATTCACCCACATGGCATGCTCTTCCTTTGGTTGGCCGTTTAAAGCTGTCCCTAGCGCAGAGCGAATAAATGAACAAAAAATACTACTAACCGCAAACTCACGGTCATTAATATAGTGCGTGATATCATATGAATTGGAATTGTTTTGGACCAATTCAATTGGGTCGGGCGTAACAAATATAGTCACATCGATCTCAGTATTTGTAAACGTACTATAAAAAAGGCGTACTAAATGCCCTTTATGATTTCGCTCATATAAGTTGTTCGGATTTTTAGACAGCAAATAGGAGATTGCTTTCACATCATTGCCCGTTGCTTGAATAGATAACTGCATAAAAAACCCTCTTTTCTTTTACATACATCAATTATATCTAAATTAAATATATCACAACAATTGGTAATGAATCCCTAATAAACATAGTGACCGATTACTCTATATTGTTGGTTTCCTTTTTTAAAACTTCAAATAAAAAAACGGCTTTTCTGACAGCAGGAATTCAGCTAATCAGAAAGACCGTTTTTATTAATTTTAACTATAAGTCACTTAAAATCATACAAGTATAATCCACAATATCATAGTCACACTTATGGTCGTTACTCCTTGTAAGAGAGTGGCCATTGATTGGGCTTTATACGCTTCTTTTATTTTCATTCCACTAAACTCTTTTACTACCCAAAAGAAACTATCGTTCACGTGGCTTACTGTCATTGCACCAGCACCAATTGCCATAACTACTAGTGCCAAGGGAACTGCACCTTCAATACCTAGAGATGGTAAAAGTGGAGCAACAAGTGTAGATGTTATGACTAATGCTGCAGTTGAAGAACCTTGTGCAGTCTTTAATGCCGCTGCTATAACAAAAGGAACCAACAAGAATAAAGAACCACCTGCTAAAGCATCCATATTCATTTTTGAAATAAGGTCCGCAACACCTGAATTGGCAATCACTTTTCCAAATGCTCCTCCGGCACCTGTGATAAGTAGTATGGGTGCAGCAGCTACCAAGCCTTCACCAATCCAACCAGACATTGTTTCTTCGTTAAACTTAGGAAGTAATAAAAATGACGCTAATACACCAAACATTAATGCAACTGTTGGAGCACCTAGGAATGTTAATAAATTGATAAATCCATTTTCTATACCAGTAAGTTTTGCTATAGATCCTGCTGCAATAAGAACGATTGGCAGAACGATTGGTAAAAACGCTTTAAATGTTGAAGGCATCTTACCAAAAGACTTAACGATGTCATCATAATTAAGGCCGCCTTCTTCTAAATCTTCCGGAACTTCAATTTTAGAAGCCACTTTAACTGCCCATAAATATCCCACGATAACAGCGGGAACTGCTACGATTAAACCGATTAATATAATCGTTCCTAAAAAGCCTTCCGCTCCTATATTACCAGCGGCTGCGATAGGACCTGGAGTTGGAGGAACAAGGGTATGTGTTGCATACAAGCCAGTAGCAAGTGCTACGGACATTGAAGCAATTGCAACTTTCGCGCGTTTTGCAAGTGCCTTTTTTAAACTAGATAAAATAATGAAACCAGAGTCACAAAAAACTGGAATCGAAACAATAAAACCGATGATAGACATAGCTAATTGTGGTCGCTTTTCTCCAATTATACGCAAGACGACTTCAGCCATCCTATAAGCTGCGCCTGACTTTTCTAAAATTACGCCAATAATCGTACCTGCGACTATGACAATCCCGATTCCAGTCATCAAGCCCCCGAATCCTTCATTAATGCTTTGAACCACTAAAGCTAAGGGCATTCCCGCAGTTATACCAATAAAGAAAGCACCTATTAATAAAGACAAGAACGGATGAACTTTTAAAACAGCAGTCATGAGAACAACCAACACAACACTTAATGCAATAACAAGAAATAACATCTCTACACCCCTTTGTATTTAGCTTTTTAAGTACTCATTTATTACATTTTTCGTTTTTATTCTCAAATGGTAAGAAGCTTTTGACATTGAATCTTCAGCAGAAACAGTTTCATCCACAACCGAATGTACTTCATTAAAATAAGGGAGTAACTGTTCCCTTATCTTGTCATCTACACTACCTGAAATTAAAATAACTGGTTTTCCATTATTAATTGCAACCTCAGCAATACCAAACGGCGCTTTCCCTGAAAAGGATTGGATATCTGTTTTCCCTTCACCAGTGATAATTAAGTCAGCATCAATCAAATGATTTTCAAAAGCCATTTCTTTTAATACAATATCGATACCTCGGTTCATTTCACCTGGAAAGAACACTTGGAAAGCTCCTCCTGCTCCCCCTGCAGCCCCGGCACCTTTCTTATTGTGAAGAGAAATGTTAGTCAACCTTTCAACAATATTTGCGAAGTTATCTAAGTTATGATCTAGGAACTGAACCATTTCAGGAGTTGCTCCTTTTTGAGGACCAAAAATGGCTGATGCTCCTTTAGGTCCGACTAAGGGGTTCTCTACATCGACTGCAATAAGGAAGGTGCTTTCAGAAATGCGAGAATCAAATTGAGTTCGATCGATTTCGTTTAAGTTTTTTAATGGACCGCCACCTGTTTCTAATGACTTTCCGTTTTGATCGAGTAACTTCATACCGAGTGCCTGTAACATTCCTGCCCCTGCATCATTCGTTGCGCTTCCCCCAAGTCCAATAATGAACTTTCGAAATCCTGCATTTAATGCATGTAAAATAAGTTCACCAGTTCCGAATGAAGAGGCAATTTCAGGATTTCTTTCGTGGCTACTCAGAAGCGTCAAACCAGAAGCTTCCGCTATTTCAACCACGCAAGTTTCTTTGTCTCCCAGCACACCGTAACTAGCTTTCACTTTTCTCCCAAGCGGATCATGTACTTCCACCTCTGTAACCTTACCCCCAGTTGCAGCTACGAGATTACGCATTGTTCCTTCTCCACCATCAGCTGCTGGTAATAACACGAGTTCAAAAGTAGGATAGTCTTCGTGTATTCCTTGCGCCATTGCTTGTGCCGCTTCTATCGCAGTGATACTACCTTTAAAAGAATCAGGAGATAGTATGATTTTCAACATAACACCTCCTTATTAAAGCGCTTACATAAAATTATAATGCTATTAAAATGGTAATACATTATACTAAATGTACATATTTAATAAACAAAAATTCAGAATTTTTATACATTGAGGAGTTCTAATGATAACTAAGCAGCTAGCTGAAGAAATTGTAAAACAAACAATGATACGTTTAAATCGAAACCTGAATGTCATGGATACAAATGGAATGATTTTAGCTTCCGGGGATGTAGAAAGGATAGAAAGTATCCATGAAGGTGCTGCGCAAGTAGCTAATACTGGGGAAACTTTATGGATTACTGAAGAAAACTTAGCTGATTGGCCAGGATCAAAACCTGGGGTAAACCTGCCCATATATTTCCAAGAGAGTCTGGTTGGAATAATCGGTATTACTGGAGACCCAGAAGGACTGAAAGATATTTCGACACTTGTCCAGCTTACAACTGAAATAATGGTTCACCAATCCCTTATAACTTCTAATATTGCATGGAGCAGAAAACTGAACGAGCTGATTTTTGAAGAATTGCTAACTGGTAAGCGACTTTCCCCTCTAGTTAAAGAAAGGCTTGCTCTTCTTAAACTATATGAGAAGTCCTCTTATGTAACTCTTTTAATTGAATTTAAGCAGCTTCCCTCTTCTTCACAAATGTTTATCGAACAACTGGAAGATCAATTAAATAGCAAATCTGTATTAATTGGTCACTCTCAGTTAAACGAAATATTTATACTATTTGCACGAAAAGATAATACGCCATTAGAAACAACATTATCAAAGTTAATAAATTTTTTGAGGAAAATAAAATCCGTTCGAGTTGGCGTCGGAATTTCCGTTGAGTCCATAGATGATACTCGCATTTCCTATATAGCTGCTAAAAATGCGCTTCAATTTGGAAGGCAAAGTAGTCAAATAATTTATTTTGAAGAAGTAGAATTGGTAACATTATTGAAAAATAACCCGCAACCTGTAATAGACCAATTCACTAAACGAATAACTAATGGTTTAAGCGAACAACTGCAATTAACCCTAGCTGCCTATTTTGAATGCAATAAAAATGCCTCAGAAACGGCTTCATTATTAAAAATCCATCGCCATACTTTAAGCTATCGTTTGAATAAAATTGAAGAAATTACTAGACTTGATCCTATGAAATTTAGTGATGCTGTGAAGCTTCATCTTGCTCTGGTACTTAGTGAATAACTCTTCATCTAACTATTTTTCACTTAGGTGTTATCTAATTTCTATTACCAGAGTGGAGGAAAAAATAATGGAAACGGTAAAAGATAAAGATTTAAGACCACCTTTATAGCTTTGTCTATAGGAGGTTCTGTGATGTTTGTACGTTACATTGAAAATTATGTTTATGAAATGCATTGGGTGACAGGCTTACTTTTAACAGGGGGATTAGCTGGAGTTTTAGTGAAAGTTGTCCATACACACCCCATTTTCAAAAAAGAGTCTACTACAAGGTTTAATAGAACCTTTCTTTTCTTAATCTTCCTGTTTATTTTTTCATCTACCTTTTTATTAAATTTATAAATTTGAGTCGATTTCATAATAAAAAATCTAGCAATAAAATTCGAACAAAATTGATTTCCGCTCTATGCGGACGCTTTCCGTGGGGCACGGCTTCAATCTCCTCGGGCCAACAGGATGTTGGTCACGAAGGCGTTGCCACACGATGTGGCGTTCTTAGCCTTCGTTCCTTTGCCCTCGACTGCGGGGCTTTCAGCTCGTGCTGTTCCCACTGGAGTCGCCGCCTACGCTACAATCAAACGATACCTGTTTAAAATAAGCGAATAGTTAACATAAAAACCAATTGAATGTTCGTGTTTATTATCGAATTGAGTAGTTATGAAATTGACTCATTTAACTAGAGAATTTGACGTTTGAATTGTGTGTAATCTTAAAATCAAAATAATGACATTAATGACTTAGAAGAGGAATGAGACGAGTGAAAAGAGAGTACTTTATTGGAATCGTGCCACCACAAGAATATTTGGAACGAATTGAACGTTTTCAAAGAAAGTGGTTGGACTCATTAGGTGTAGAACCACATATCACGTTGAAAGCACAAGGCGGTTTAACTTCAGATAAAAAGTGGATTGATCAAGTTGAAAAGGCTTGTTTAACTATTAAACCCTTTCAAATCACGTTAGGCAATCCTATGTATTTTGGGGGTAATATTTTATATTTAAGTGTAAACTCAAATCATTTACTCCACTTACATCAAAAAATAGTCAAAGAAATTTCACCTTCAGATGAATTAATTAAAAAGTATTTTGAACTAGATGACTTTGTCGGTCACTTAACACTGGCAAAAGAACAATACGGCCTTTCTAAACAAGACCTAAAGGATATGGAAGAATTGGCAGTAAAAGAATTAACCCCTTACCCAACATTTGACGTACATTTTATTCGAATTTACGAACTAGATATCGAAAATCAAAGGTATGAGAAGTATTTAGATATTCCTTTGAATAATTGACCTCTACTAATGAGGTATTTTATACTGTCTGTTTAAATGAAAAAATCTAAATTACTATAAATGAGAATTTCTCGATTTTTTGTTATAGTAGAATT
>JBFELW010000138.1:0-6119 GCA_041551995.1 Paenisporosarcina sp. | reverse complement strand
TTCAATCGCTCAGAAAAAAGGCTTTGGCGCAGTTTTATGGGACTACATAACAACGGTCGACCATAAAAAAATCGCCATCCTTTACCTCATTACCGGCGGATTATTCTTTATCGTTGGTGGTATAGAGGCTATGCTTATTCGAATTCAACTTGCACAACCAGATAGTAACTTTCTGAGTGCAGGTTTGTATAACGAAATTATAACAATGCACGGTACGACCATGATTTTCCTTGCGGCGATGCCACTGTTGTTTGCGTATATGAACGCAGTTGTACCACTTCAAATTGGTGCACGTGACGTAGCATTCCCATTCTTGAACTCATTAGGTTTCTGGATGTTCTTCTTTGGAGGAGTTTTCTTAAACTTATCATGGTTTTTAGGTGGAGCACCTGACGCCGGTTGGACTTCTTATGCGTCTTTGGCTTTAGCATCCCCTGGGCATGGAGTTGACTTTTATGCGTTAGGATTACAGATCTCCGGTGGTGGTACGTTAATAGCGGGGATTAACTTCCTTGTAACCATTATTAACATGCGTGCTCCTGGTATGACATATATGCGTATGCCACTATTTACGTGGTCAACGTTTGTGGCATCCGCGTTAATTCTTTTCGCTTTCCCTCCACTTACTGTGGGATTGTTCTTTATGATTTTCGATCGTATGTTCGGTGCTAATTTCTTTGATCATACAATGGGCGGAAACACCATTATTTGGGAGCATTTATTCTGGATTTTTGGTCACCCTGAAGTATATATCTTAATTTTGCCGGCGTTCGGTATATTTTCTGAAATCGTTGCTACATTCTCACGTAAACGATTATTTGGTTATTCAGCGATGGTCTTTGCAACCGTTTTAATTGGTTTCTTAGGATTCATGGTTTGGGCTCACCATATGTTTACAACTGGTTTGGGACCAACTGCTAACGCGATCTTTGCAGTAGCAACAATGGCAATTGCAGTACCTACAGGAGTGAAAATATTCAACTGGCTTCTGACGATGTGGGGTGGAAGTATTAAATTCACCACGCCAATGCTTTATACTGTAGGATTTATTCCTTCATTCGTAATTGGTGGAGTAACTGGCGTCATGCAAGCCTCAGCTCCTTTAGATTACCAATTACATGATTCATATTTCATCGTAGCTCATTTCCATTACGTAATCGTAGGTGGAACAGTACTAGCATTATTAGCAGGTCTTCATTTCTACTGGCCTTTAATGTTTAATACGATGCTAAATGAAACTTGGGGTAAAATTTCATTTGTGTTATTTTTCAGTGGATTTCATTTCACATTCTTCATTCAGCATTTCTTAGGCTTAATGGGGATGCCACGCCGTGTATTCACATATGGTGCGGGGCAAGGATGGGATTTATTCAATTTAATAAGTTCCCTTGGGGCCATTTTCATGGCGCTTGGTGTCATTCTTCTTCTAGCTAATATTATTGTGACAATTGTGCAGAATAAAAAAGTTGGACGTGATCCTTGGGGAGATGGACGTACACTTGAGTGGGCTATCCCGCAACCCGTTCCATTCTATAACTTTAAACAGACTCCACTTGTACGTGGACTTGACACGTATTGGATTGAAAAACAAGAAGGTAATAAAGAGGGTATGATTTACGCTGAGCCTATCGGTGATATTCATATGCCGAATAATTCGGTTATTCCTTTCGTTATGTCGTTTGGGTTGTTTGTAGGTGCCTTTGGTGCACTATACAATGGTGAACAGCCTTGGGCAATTCCTGTTCTAGGACTAGGGTTATTAATTACGTTTGCTGCAATGGCTACTCGTTCATTAAAAGATGATCTAGGATACCATGTTCACAAAGAAGATTTGCTTGATGAAAAAGGGGGTAAACACTAATGGACTTAAATACTAAGTACACACCCCAGTCTTGGCCAGACCATCCAGAGACTTCTACTTTTGAAGGGAAAAATAAATTTCTTGGTTTTTGGTTATTCCTAGGTGGCGAA
This sequence comes from Paenisporosarcina sp., assembly GCA_041551995.1. Taxonomy (GTDB): domain Bacteria; phylum Bacillota; class Bacilli; order Bacillales_A; family Planococcaceae; genus Paenisporosarcina. Next base: position 4,148 of record JBFELW010000138.1, on the reverse strand, counting down.
ACCGTGTTATTTGCTACTTTGTTTGCTACTTATTTAGCGCTTAAAAACAGAGGACCAAGTGGCATGAAGTTTAGCACGCAAGAATTGTTTGAACTACCACTAGTTTTCATCATGACGATGTTGCTTTTAACTTCTTCATTAACCAGCGTGTATGCGATGTATCATATGAAAAACTATAACTTTAAAGCAATGCAAGCTTGGTTGCTTGTCACAGTACTTCTTGGTGCTGCGTTCCTTGGATTTGAAATTTATGAGTTCAATCACTATGTACATTTGGGCTTTACGTATGGTCAAAGTTCATTTAGTTCAGCATTCTTTACATTAGTAGGTACACATGGACTTCATGTATTAATCGGTCTTGGTTGGATTACACTACTGATGGTTCGAAATTCAAAACGTGGTTTAAACTTATACAATGCTCCTAAGTTTTATGTCGCAGCGTTGTATTGGCACTTTATTGACGTCGTATGGGTATTTATCTTTACGGTAGTATACTTGATGGGAGTGATTGGTTAAGATGGCACATGATGCTCAAACGCCCGTTAAATCTCGTATAGAGTATGAATATTCTCGCCGCCGTTCAGCAAATGAAATGCGCGGGCAAGTAACAACGTTTGCGATTATGATTTTTTTAACACTAATCGCTTTCACGGCTGTCTATGCTGACTTTTCAGTTTACTTGGTTGTACCAATCATTTTACTACTTGCTGCAATCCAAGTAGTTTTACAACTGTATTATTTCATGCATATGAGCCATAAAGGTCATGAAGCAGCATCATTATTTTTATACAGTGGAGTGTTAATCGCTTTTATAACGGTATTAACATTCTTAACTATTATTTGGATCTAAATGGAACAGAGTGAAGAAAGAGAAATCTTTCTTCACTCTTTTTTTGCTCTCTGAATTGGATTTTTCGAATATAGGTTTCCAGAACATGTTTCCTAGGTGTAAAGTAGGGATTGTTCTGCCTATTCTATATTTCTTTAATTAAAGCTAATTAATAAATTTACACTTTTGTTCTATGATTGTCATAGTTCGTTCATTGATGTTACGAACATTCGGCCTTATAATAGAGTTACACGTTGGAAGGAGCGATTGGCGAGATGCTTTTAGATATTGATATATTCGGCTTCCGAGCATTATGGAGTCCATACTTATTCATTTTCACGCTACTCGTTTTCGCCATCTATTTACTCGTTACAATTAAATGGCGGAATCGATTTGAAGAAAGTAAACCTTTGAGTAAAAAAGAACTTAGTGCTTTTGTGAGTGGTCTTCTTCTTTTTTATATTGTGAAAGGTTCACCAATAGATTTAATTGGCCATATTTTATTTTCCATGCATATGGTTCAAATGGCTTTATTATTAATGCTCATTCCACCATTACTCATTGTGGGAATCCCAACATGGGTATGGAATAAGTTTGTGAATCTTCCGGTTGTTAAACCTATTTTCCAGTTTTTTACTTCACCATTACTAGCTCTAATCGTGTTTAGTGGGCTATTTTCGATTTATCATATACCCATTATGTTAGATACAATTAAACTTAATGACTGGTACCACACTTTATTTACTCTTATTTTGTTTATATCGGCTATTTTCTTTTGGTGGCCAATCATGAACAAAACGGAGAATGGACATCAGGTCAGTGGATTAAAAAAAATTGGATATATCATTGGAAGTGCGATTCTAATTACTCCTGCATGTGCCTTAATTATATTTGCGCCTGAACCGATGTACGCTACCTATTCAAATGGAGATGCTTGGTTAAAAGCAATGGCATTATGTGTTCCAGCTGATACATTGGCATCTTTAACATTGTCTGGTCCTGAATTATTTACAAATATGCCTGCAATAGAAGATCAGCAATTGGGTGGAATTATTATGAAAATTATTCAAGAAATAATCTATGGTGTCTTTTTAGCCATAATTTTCTTTCAATGGTATAAATCTGAGCAGGAAAATGCAGATGAAATTACAAGACAAGCATTAGAGGATCGTCAGGTGTATTTGAGTTGTAATCATCAATTATAATAAACTTTGAATGGTTAGGAGAATTTTATATGCATTTACCTTTATTGCCAACGATAAGTACATTTTTTATCGTTCTGAGTGCAGTGTTAGTCGCAATCGGTTGGATTCTTATCAAGAAAAGAAAAATTGAAACTCATAAAAAAGTTATGACTGCAGCAGGAATATCTGCATTACTGTTTTTCATTATTTATGCATCACGCACTATTTTCGTAGGTAATACGGCATTCGGTGGTCCCGAAGAGTATAAAATATACTATACAATTTTTCTGGTTTTTCATATTCTCTTAGCCACAACAGGAGGAGTATTCGGTATTGTCAGCCTGTTAACAGGCTATAAAAATAAGCTGAAGATTCATCGGAAAGTAGGACCTATTACAAGTGTAATTTGGTTTTTCACAGCAATTACAGGTGTTATGGTGTACTCTTTACTCTATGTTATTTTTAGTGGCGGAGAAACAACATCTGTCTTTAAAGCAATTTTAGGATTTTAATAGAAAAACGCCAACGATTAAATTTGTCGTTGGCGTTTTCTTATAGTTTGAAATTAGTTTTGATAATTCCGGCTTCCTTTGCAGTTGTGAAGATAATCACAACAAACGGTCCAATGAATAATCCGATGAAGCCGAAAATTTGTAATCCAATAAATATTGATATTAATGTTGCAAGAGGTGATAGTCCAATTTGAGAACCCATTAATTTAGGCTCAACTGCACGACGAATGATAAGTAATACCAAAGCAAGGACCGCTAGTTTTGTACCTAGTGCAATATCCCCGACGGCAAATTGATAGAGTGACCAAGGTCCTACTATAGCAATTGAACCTAGTATAGGAATAATATCGATTATCCATATAATAAGTGACATTATAATTGCGTATTTAGGTGCAATGAATAATAATCCAATGAAACTAGTTACTAAAATAAACAAACTTGCAAGCAGTTGGGCTTTGATTAAACCAAAAAAGACTGAGTTTAATCGAGAAGTCATAAATCGAACTTTTTCAGCAGTAGCAGGTGTTAAATGACGAAACACCATTTTCTTTAAATCTGTAAGATCTAACATAAATAAGAATAATGTAATTATGTATATGATAAAACTGAATAAAAAACTTGGTATTTCTGTTAGCAAGCTACTGATACTGTCATAGCTAACAAAATCTAAAATGACGTTTTGCATTGTAATGATGAAATCATTTATTTTATCCTCAATTGAATCTACAACTTCTATTGGTAATCCTTGTGTAGCACTAAATAACTTGCTTTGGATATTCATCCAGGAGAGTGAGAGCGTGGTAAAATACTCTGGTGCTATTTTTGTTAATTGAATGATTTGGCCAATTAATTGCGTAATTGTGAAGTAAAGAATTGCTGATATTAACAGTAGAAAGAAAATAAATACAGTAATTACAGATGTTTTTCTTTTCCAAGAAAATCTTACTTTACCCCATTTGACTATTGGCTCTAATAGAAACGCTGTTAGTAAAGCGAGTAGAATTGGTATTGATATAGGCAAGACGAACGTTAAGAATAATATAGATAGAATGATTAGTAAACTAATGATTACTAACTTCTTGGTCATCCATTTGGGCATCCACAACACCTCTTTTTAACTAGTATCTTAAGTATAGACAACAACATCGCATTTGAACAGGAACATAAAAAAAACGCCATGGAAAATTTCATTCCAGGCGTTTGTCTTTATGCAAGAATTTCAAAGGCGCTTAGATCTGATTTTACTGCGGCAAGTGTTGTTTCACATGACTTTACCAAATGAGACGGAAAGACTTCAGCGTCTCCATATTCGACTCCATGAGGATAGTAATGTTTACCAACGACAGGCTTCATCAAAGTAATGATGGCATCGTGAGCCCCTATATCACCTTGTTGTGTGAAGCCAAAAATACGTAAATAAAAAGTACCTTCTTTGATTTCGTATTTTTTGTCATATGTTACTCGTTCGTAATCCCATTGACCTTCACGTACCAATCCGTTTTTTAACATGATTTCATCAAGTAATTCTAAGTCAGCTGCTGTATTTTCAAGTCCTGTATTTTCAAAATACATAGATTCGTCCTCCTTTATATGCAATTAGCTATGAAGCGTTCCATTTTATAA
>JBFELW010000137.1:0-6120 GCA_041551995.1 Paenisporosarcina sp. | reverse complement strand
TTAACTTAGGAATTAATGTTTTTAAATGAACGCCCTGACAATCATCGCAAACTCTAAATTCGGTTGTCATTTGTCAACAACCCTTTCTATTCTTAATAGTATAGTGTTTTTTTCATATGCTTTTACATCTTTTTACGTGATTTATCTTTCCTTATTCAATTCTACACGAAATTGTATCGATATTTCCTCTCTAATTCAAGCATATCAAGAAGATTATGTGAATAAAACCTGTGAATCTGGTACAAGCTGTGGGTAGAACATCTAAACTATGAACAAATCAGGAGGGAACTGTATGGTAAAAATACGGCAAGACGCATGGCTTGATGAGAATGATGAACTTCTTGCAGAAACAGTGTTACGCCATGTCCGAGAAGGTAGTACGCAATTAAATGCGTTTGAAGAGGCTGGGGACTCATTAAACCGAACTGCAGCAGCTTGCGGCTTTCGTTGGAATGCTGTGGTAAGAAGAGAATACGAGAAAGACTTAAAAGAAGCTAAAAAAGATCGGAAACAAAAAATGCGTGTTCTTGGGAAAGAATATCGCCGTCGTGGTCAATCTCTCTTTCTTGTAGGGAGTGAACAGGAACAGGAAGAACGTGTTCAAATTCCACTTTCCGCATTATCACTAGATGTGGTAATTGCTTATCTACTTCGACTTCAACAAAATGGCACTGGAGAAGGAGAAGCCTTTAGATGGCGAGCACTTGTCTCTCATTCTCAAGAAAAAGCAGCTCAACTAGAGCAGGAAGTTAAACGCTTGGAGAAAGAAAATGCGACTATTCGCGAAGACTACGAACAATTTGTTCACATCATGAACCGTGCTAGACGATTTGTGACTTTAAATGATGAAGTAGAAAACGTCTCCCCTGTTTTCAAAATGGAGAAGAACGGTAATTTAGTAGTAAAAGAACCGCCAATGAATTGATTGGCGGTTCTTTTTTTATGTACTCATTCCATTTAGTAGGCAGTCACTCAAATTTATTGAGCATTTTCTGGTTTCGTTCGACTACTCTCGTTAGGTAGTGGGTATATAAATCTGTTTCGTTAGCTTGAAGGGATTGCATGTATACATTAGACATGACATGGTTCATGAACCGTTGAATATCGATCACCGTATCTTGAACAGTCAACACTTCCCCAGTAATTTCACTCAAAGAGGCCATTACTTCAGGGACAATAACTGGATACACAAATTTGGTTTCTTGCTGTTGTAATCCCGCTTCATAAAAATCACGAATCAACGTTGCACGTTCAGAACCACTACCTTCAATACATAAGTAAATCTGAATGGCGATTCCATGTTTTAATCGACGCTGCGAAATGCCAGCAAATTTCTTTCCTTCTATACTTAAATCATATGACCCTGGACAATATGATCCGATAATTTCATAAGCTTCTATTCGACTCGCAAGGTGAGGAAATACATGTCGAATGAATTCTACCATTATGTTATACCCAACACCAATGTCGATGGAATGCTCTCTTTCAGAAACAACAATGGACATATTCAAAACACCTCGATCTAGTACAACAGCCAATCCCCCAGAATTTCGCACGATAGATTGAAACCCATGAGTAGCTAATACTTCTCGAGCATCTGAAATATATGGAACTCGATGGTCTTGTATACCGAGAACCACTGTATGATCATGCACCCATGTCCGTACGGTCGGTAATGAGTCTCCTTTACCTACAAGTTCACATAACATATCATCTGCGGCAAAAGATTCAAGTGCAGAGCTCGTTCTACCGCTCATTGATTGATCCCAAAACCGCCATTCTTTATTTAAAAATAAGCTTTCAAATTCGTTCATGATTACTCTCCTGACATGACGCTTTGTGCTGCAGTCATCAATGCTAGTTTATAGACGTCTTTAGTAGAACAACCTCGGGATAAATCATTCACCGGTTTATTCAACCCTTGTAGAATTGGTCCTATTGCTTCAAATCCCCCGAGTCGTTCTGCCAGTTTATAGCCAATATTTCCTGATTCCAAGGACGGGAAGACAAACACATTTGCATCTCCTTGAATTAATGAATGCGGTGCTTTTTTCTTAGCGATTTCCGGCACAAAGGCAGCATCGAACTGAAATTCACCATCTATCGTGAGATCAGGTGCCATTTCTTTTGCTCGTTGTGTGGCTTGTAAGACTTTATCCGTTTCAGGTGATACTGCAGAACCTTTTGTTGAAAATGACAGCATCGCCACTTTTGGAACAAGTCCAAACGCTTTTGCTGTTTTGGCACTTTCAACTGCTATCTCGGCTAAATCATCACTTGTAGGCGAGATGGTAATGGCACAATCCGCAAAAACAAATCGCTCATCCCCCCGTACCATGATGAATGCTCCACTTGTTTTCGAAACACCTGGTTTTGTCTTAATAATCTGTAAAGCTGGACGTACTGTTTCAGCCGTCGTGTGTGCAGCTCCACTAACTAGACCATGTGCGTAGCCAGTGTGTACAAGCATTGTACCGAAGTAATTTACGTCTACTAGCTGCTTTCTTGCTTGATTTCTATTCACCTTTCCCTTACGTCGCTCAACGAACTGGTGAACTAAGTCTTCCATTTGGGGTGCGTTCTCCGGATCAATTACTTCAATCCCATTTAAATTACTATTTAGGTTACTAGCAAGTAGTTCTAACTGTTCCCTTTTGCCAATTAAAACAGGCAACACGATTCCTTCTTCATGTAATCTCACTGCGGCTAAAAGAACACGTTCATCGTTTCCTTCTGGTAAAACAATTTTCACATTCTTGCCGGTGATGCTCTGTTTTATTTCTTCAAATAAGTTTTGCACTCTAGGCTCGTCCTTTCTTAATTACTATTGTTTTAAGCATACACGAAGTAACCACTATCGTCATGTCGAATTGGTGACAGAGTAGGTTTCTATAAGGGTTTATGCTACACTAAATTTGAATCATTTTTATTTAAAAAGGAGTGTCCCATACATGAATGAAGCAGCACAAACATTAGATGGTTGGTATGCATTACATGATTTCCGTTCTATTGACTGGACATCTTGGAAGCAAGTATCCATTGAAGATCGTACCGATGCAGTAAATGAATTCTTAGCATTTTTAGAAGAGCTACAAACAGCACATGAAGAAAAGACTGGCAGTCATGCTTTCTACACGATTCTTGGCCAAAAAGCGGATATCATGTTGATGATTCTTCGTCCTACTATGGAAGAATTACAATCACTTGAAGCTAGATTCAACAAGTTGACGATTGCAGAATATACCATTCCTTCGTATTCATACGTATCTGTAGTTGAGCTGTCAAATTACTTGGCTGGAGAATCTAACGAAGACCCATATCAAAATGCTCATGTTCGCATGCGCTTATATCCTGAACTTCCACGTTCTCAGTATGTGTGTTTCTATCCTATGGATAAACGTCGTGATGGTGAAGATAATTGGTACATGCTTCCGATGCCTGAACGCAAGAAAATGATGGCGAGTCATGGACAAATTGGACGTGGTTATGCTGGTAAAGTGAAACAAATTATTTCAGGCTCAATTGGATTCGATGATTTCGAATGGGGCGTTACTTTATTCTCAGATGATGTGCTTCAGTTTAAAAAGCTAGTGTACGAAATGCGTTTTGATGAAGTGAGTGCTCGCTATGGTGAGTTTGGTTCATTCTTCGTTGGAACCCTATTAGATAGTAACAAAACAACTGAATTATTTAAGATATAAAGTAATGGCTGTGCTCTATTGCACAGCCTTTTTTGTTCTAATTTTTTTGAACAAACATATATTTATTTGAGGAGGTTGTGCTGTGGCGGTAATCCGCGCAACTGAAAAAGATGTAGAATTATTGGCTCGTTTAATGCGAGCTGAAGCCGAGGGTGAAGGTAAACTAGGTATGCTCATGGTTGGGAATGTGGGTGTGAATCGCGTCCGCTTTGATTGTCTCGACTTTAAAAATATACGTACTGTTCGAGACATGGTATTCCAGAGTCCTGGTGGTTTTGAGGCTACCGTCAAAGGATATTTTTATCAAGCTGCTCGTCCACAAGATATGGATCTGGCCAGACGTGTGATTGCTGGTGAGCGCTTCCATCCTGCAAATCGTTCTATGTGGTTTTTTGAACCACCTGGTGGTTGCCCTGCCACTTGGTATAACCAACCGAATACCGGTCGTTACAAAGCGCATTGTTTTTTCTCTCCAATAGCTGCAAATTGCCCACGTATTTAAATTTGAAAGGATGATAAATTGGTACAATATTATTGGAATCCCGCCTACCAGCCACAAATGCAACAACCTACAGTTCCAGTCCCTTCAGGTCAACAGCCACAACTTACACAAGAAGAGTCGTATATTGAAAATATTTTACGATTGAATAAAGGTAAAGTAGCAACATTATACTTCACGTTTCCAAACAACCGAGAGTGGAATGCGAAAGTAGTAACTGGAGTTATTGAAGCTGCAGGACGAGATCATGTTGTTGTAAGTGATCCACAAACAGGAAAACGATACCTGCTTCTCATGATTTATTTGGATTATGTAACATTTGAAGATGAGCTTCAATACTTTTAATAGTTTACGGATTCCTTTTAAAAATGGATGTTTCAGTTGCACACCTGTTTTTCACAAAAAATGCCCTTCCATGAAGCACATTGGAAGGGCATTTTAGCAGTTATCCGATTAATGTTGTCTCTAATTGTACAAGAAGCCATTTCGGTACGACAAACCGAACCGTAACAAGTGGATCTACTACTTGGCAAATTTCTAATTGACCTACAGCACTCATCAACATTGTTACTTCACTGATAGACATGTCTGTTCGTTCTACAATTCTTCTAACCATAAGTTCTGTAGCCATTTTTGATGCATCATCTAATGTTAAAGCTGAGGCAATTTGAGTAAAGCTTTCTACATTCTCAAGTAAAGGTTGTTGAATGGTTTCTCCCTTTAGTACTTCTAATTGTACCGTTGCTACTCCAGCCACTTCTACTCCTGAAACACTCACTTCACCATCACCCATCGCTGCATGAAAGTCACCTAAACCAAATAATGCTCCTTCAACCGCTACGGGAAAGTACAATATAGCTCCTTCAGTCACCATTTTATTGTCCATATTCCCACCATGTGCTCCCGGCGTTCCACAGTTTACACCTTGACCAGCAGGAGCTACTCCAATTACGCCAATCATTTTATTTAATGGCAGAAGTAATTCATTGAACTGAATTTTATTGTTTACAATCGGTAAAATTTTAGCGCTCATTTCTTCAATGAATGGTCCCATTACACCTAAATTCGGTCCAACCAGCATGACACCAGTTTCATCGATTTCAATTGATTCAATTGTTACCTTTAATACATCTCCAGGTTTTGCATCTTCAACAAAAATAGGTCCTGTAGCTGGATTGATTTGATTCCAATCCAGACCTGCAAGTTTTGTATCTTCTGAATCAATTTGATTTTTAAAGCAGTCATAGGTTTCAATTCTCACCCTACTTCCCGAGGCTACGATAGCTATTGGTTGATTGGTTTGGTTAAATTCATAAATAATACCCGATTCACGTTTGATGTTTTTCATTTATTATAACCCCCTAGTTTTTCTTCTAATTGTATATTTTTTTATAAATCCTTTTATACGAATTAAACCTTCGATTTCAGGGCAAGACGGACGCTTTCCGTGGGCTTGCACCGAACTAACTTAGGCTTCCGCCTGGAACGGAAACAATAACAGTAATTCTTCTCCTATAACTTCCACAAAATTAAAAAGATGCCCTGGCATGAGGACATCTGTTTTAATTCATATGTTTGACCACAGCAATTATTACAAACACCCACGCTGCAAGAAAGGCTACTCCACCGATTGGTGTAATCGCACCCAAAACACCGATTCCACTTAAACTTAAGACATACAATGAACCTGAGAAAATAACGATACCTGCCAGCATCAAATATCCTGCCCAACTAAGTTGCGATACGTTTCCAATGATACTTGTGCTCATAAGAATCCCTATCACTATAAGTCCGAGTGCGTGATACATTTGATATTGTACGGCTGTTTCCCAAATCGCTAAATATTTTTCTGAAAGCTTTTCTTTTAAAGCATGTGCACCGAACGCACCAAATGCAACGGCTAGAAAGGCATTAATCGCC
>JBFELW010000136.1:0-6129 GCA_041551995.1 Paenisporosarcina sp. | reverse complement strand
GTTGTCGTTGGTGCGAGGTCCGCAGTATTTGCGCCATTTACTAACCTAGGTTTAATTATCTTAGACGAAGAACATGAAGGTACGTATAAACAAGATGATTCACCCCGTTACCATGCAAGAGATGTTGCGATTTGGAGAAGTGAGTTTCATCATTGTCCGGTCATTTTGGGAAGTGCTACTCCATCACTGGAATCCTTTGCTCGAGCAAAAAAAGGGAACTATACATTACTAACTTTAGCGAATCGTCCAAAAGAACAACCCTTGCCAGATGTGGCAATCATTGATATGCGTGAACAATTGAAAAATGGGAATCGTTCGATGTTTTCAACTGAATTAGCGGAAGCCATCCGTGTTCGTTTGACTAAGCAAGAACAGATGGTACTGTTTTTAAACCGAAGAGGATATTCTTCATTTGTACTATGCAGGGATTGTGGTACCGTCATTGAATGTCAGAATTGTGATATATCTATGACTTATCACCGACAACAAGAATTAATTAAATGTCATTACTGCGGGGAAGAAGAAAGAGTACCTTCAACCTGTCCACAGTGTCAAAGTGAACATATCCGTTTCTTTGGTACAGGTACACAAAAAGTAGAAGAAGAAATAAGTAAATTGTTTCCTGAGGCACGTGTGCTGCGTATGGATGTAGATACTACAAAAAGAAAAGGTTCTCACGAGACAATCTTGAATCAATTTGGAGAAGGCAAAGCTGATATTTTGCTTGGTACACAAATGATCGCCAAAGGACTTGATTTTCCCAATATAACGTTAGTTGGCGTTTTATCTGCAGACACGACCTTGCATTTAGCAGACTTCCGAGCTGCTGAAAAAACCTTCCAATTACTAACACAAGTTAGTGGACGTGCAGGCCGTCATGATAAACAAGGTGAAGTCATTGTCCAAACGTATACGCCTGATCATTATGCCATTCAATTTGCACAACATCATGATTACAATTCTTTCTACCATCAAGAGATGATGCTAAGAAAACAATATGGCTATCCCCCGTTTACATACGTTGCACTTATTCAAGTCACCCACGAAGACGTATTAATGACTGCAGAATATGCACATAAAGCTGCAAATTGGTTAAAGAGTAATTTGTCAATTGAAACAACCATTATTGGTCCTACAGCTTCCTCTATAAGCCGTGTGCAAAATAGATATCGTTATCAATGTTTGGTAAAATACAAAAAAGAACCGAAACTTCCTGAAATCATGCAACAACTAATTAAAATTTATCGTACAGAATGGATGAAAAAAGGGATTATTCTTCAAGTAGATATTAACCCTTCATCTATTATGTAGCATTATGAAAAGAGGTATAAGTGTTGACGATTCGATCAATAGTTAAGAGTCCAAATGATATTTTAACTACCCCTACAAAAATAGTTACAAATTTCGACCAATCATTAGATGCTTTATTAAATGACATGTTTGAAACGATGATAGAGGCTGACGGAATTGGTATTGCTGCCCCACAAGTGGGGGAGTCAGTTCGTGTGGCAATCGTGGATTTAGGTGAAGGACAAGATATTATAGAAATGGTAAACCCAGAAGTTCTTCAAACGGAAGGTGCAGTAGTAGATATTGAAGGGTGTTTAAGTTTCCCTGAATTATATGGTGAAGTTGAGCGTCCCTTCTATGTTCGAATCAAGGCGCAAGAACGAAATGGAAAATGGTATGAACTTGAAGCCGAGGATTATGAAGCAAGAGCAATATTACATGAAATCGACCACTTAGATGGCGTTTTATTTGATAAGAAAATCTCAAGAATAGTCGATCCATCAGAATTAGAAGAAGAGGTGGAAGAATAATCATGACTTCTTTAATCTTCATGGGAACTCCTGATTTCTCTGTCCCCATTTTACGCATGCTTTCAGAAGAAGGGTATGACATTCTTGCTGTCGTTACCCAACCTGATCGGCCAGTTGGAAGAAAGAAAGTATTAACACCAACACCTGTTAAAGAAGAAGCCTTAAGATTGGGGTTACCTGTCATACAACCTGAAAAGCTTAAAGGGTCTAGTGAACTAAATGATATTCTGTCTTTAGAAGCGGATGTTATTGTAACCGCAGCTTTTGGACAACTCCTGCCAGTCGAATTATTGGAATCGCCTAGATTTGGTTGTTTAAATGTCCACGCATCATTACTTCCTGCATATAGAGGAGGGGCCCCAATTCACCAAGCCGTGATTGACGGTCAGAGTAAAACAGGTGTAACCATTATGTATATGGCTGAAAAACTAGATGCTGGAGATATCATTTCTCAACAAGCAATTACAATTGGTTCTGCTGATACAACAGGTATTCTTTTCGGGAAACTTAGCACAGTAGGCCGAGATTTATTGAAGACCACATTGCCACTTGTTTTAAGTAACAAGAATAACCGAATTCCACAAGAAGAAGAGCAGGTAACATTTGCTCGAAATATTTCTCGGGAACAAGAACGTATTAATTGGTCTACTTCAGCATCCTCTATATACAACCAAGTTCGTGGTTTACATCCATGGCCGGTAGCTTACACCACTCTAAACGAGCAATCTGTGAAAATTTGGTGGGGTGTAAAAGGGGAGAAAGTTTCGAATAATCATGAAGTTGGCGTAGTGATTGAGATTTTAGAAGATCGCATTGTTGTACAAACTGGCAATGAAGAAACATTCGAAATACTTGAACTGCAACCTTCCGGAAAGAAAAAGATGACGGCTGAAGAATTCTTACGGGGAACAGGTTCAAAATTACAGATTGGGGACCGGTTTCTATGAGTAGTAGATCTTACAGAATGTGGAATGGAAATGTCCGCGATGCAGCTTTATCTATATTAATGGCGATTGAAAAAAATCAAGCCTACAGTAATTTACTGCTACATCAAACGATTGAAAAGTATCAACTTGAACAAAAGGATAGTGGGCTCTTAACGGAGATCACATATGGAACCTTGCAGCATAAAATGACACTCGATTACTATTTAGAGCCCTTTATAAAAGGGAAACTTGATGATTGGGTACGTCAACTCCTTCGACTTTCTTTATACCAAATCCATTACTTAGACCGAATCCCAAATCATGCAGCAGTTAATGAAGCTGTTGAAATTGCTAAGAAGAGAAGTCATAAAGGAACTGCGGGACTTGTCAATGGAATTTTAAGATCGATTTTGAGAGAAGGTGTTCGTTCAACGGATGAGATTAAAGATCCAATTGAGCGTTTATCAATTGAATCCAGTCACCCACTTTGGTTAATCGAACGTTGGGTAGAGCAATTTGGATTTGAGAAGACTCAACTAATGGCGAATGAAAACAATACGCCTCCGGTTCAAACTATTCGTGTGAATTTGAATAGGGCCTCTGTAGATGAAGTGATGGATATGCTTGAGGACGAAGGAATTGTATCTCATAAAAGTGAGGTTCTTCCAGAATGTCTTCATATTGAAAAAGGACAAGTTGCTAAGACAAGAGCTTTCCAATATGGATTTGTATCTATACAAGATGAAAGTTCAATGATACCCACACATGTGCTACGTGTTGAACCAGGTCATACTGTTCTAGATATGTGTGCCGCTCCTGGTGGTAAATCTATGCATATTGCAGAACAATTAAAAGGAGAGGGGTCACTTGTATCCGTTGACTTACATCCACATAAAGTAACACTTATATCTGAGCAAGCAACTCGTTTAGGGTTTGAGAATATTGAAACCCGAACAATGGATAGCCGAAAGCTTACGGAAGAATATGAAGAAGAATCTTTTGATCGTATTCTTGTGGACGCACCGTGTAGTGGTTTAGGTGTAATACGTCGTAAGCCAGATATTAAATATACAAAAAAAGTAGAAGACTTTGCTTCTTTACAAATCATTCAACTCCGCTTGCTTGATGAAGCTTCGAAGTTAATTAAACCAAATGGTCTTATCGTTTATAGTACCTGCACAATTGATGAGATTGAAAATAATGGAACTGTACAAGCCTTTCTAGAAAGTCACCCAGAAATGGTTTTAGATGAATTAACATCATTACCAACCACATACCATCATTTAATAAGCAACGGAATGATTCACATCTTCCCTCAAGATTTCAACAGTGACGGTTTCTTTGTTGCTGCGTTTAAAAAAGTAGGTTAAGTGCATTTCTTAATAACAATCCTTCGTATGTAGCATTCAAGATTAAAGCATACATGATGCTTAACATGAAGGAGCTTCAATAAGAAACGGAGTGACATTTGATGAAATACACAGCTATAAGTGATATTGGTCAAAAGCGTTCGGTAAATGAGGATCGTGCTGCTATGTTCGTGCGGTCTGACTTTGTCTCGCTTGGTGTTGTTGCAGATGGTATGGGTGGACACAATGCAGGAGATGTTGCCAGTGAAATGGCTATATCTCTTCTGGAAAAATATTTTCTTTCTGCACACGCTGAGGAATTTGCAACGTTAGAATCGATTCAATCTTGGTTTAACCATGTGGTGAAAGAATTAAACACGACTATATATAACCATTCATTAATCCATGAGAATTGCCAGGGAATGGGTACAACATTTTTAGCGGTTATTCTATCTCATGATGTGAATGTACTATGCCATATTGGGGATAGTCGAGCATACGAATTTGTTCAAGATCAATTGAATCAGTTAACAAAAGATCATTCTTATGTAAATGTTTTGGTTGAGAATGGAGAAATTAGTGAGGAAGAAGCAGAAAATCATCCCCAAAAAAACTTGATTATAAAGTCATTAGGAACAGAAAAAGCAATTGAACCAGATATTATTCCATTATCTATTCCTACATACTCGCATTTATTATTATGTTCAGATGGTTTGAGCAACAAAGTTAGTAAAGATGAAATGTCAAGTATCATAGGTGAATCAACATCTGTGAGGGAAAAAGGACGAAAACTTATTCAATTAGCCAATGAACATGGTGGAGAAGACAATATTTCACTCGTCTTAATTATTAATACGAAAGAGGAGGTGTAGACATGCTCCTTGGAAAAAGAATTAGTGGTCGATATAAAATACTTGAAATGATTGGCGGAGGAGGCATGTCTAATGTGTACCTCGCTCATGATATGATTTTAGACCGCGACGTCGCAATCAAAGTGCTTAGGTATGACTTTACCAATGAAGATGATTTGCATCGTAGATTTCAACGCGAAGCGTTATCTGCAACTAGTTTAACGCACCCAAATATCGTGAATATTTTTGACGTTGGTGAAGATGGAGAGATTCATTATTTAGTCATGGAGTATATAAAAGGGAAAACATTAAAGCAATATATTGTTGCTTCAGCTCCTCTTCATCCATACGAAGCTGTGGAAATTATGAAGCAATTAACATCGGCTATTTCAAACGCACATCAAAACCAAATTATACATCGGGATATTAAACCTCAAAATATTTTGATGGATGATGACCAACATGTAAAGGTTACAGATTTTGGTATCGCTATGGCATTAAGTGCTACGTCTTTTACACAAACAAATTCAGTATTAGGAACTGTCCACTATCTATCTCCTGAGCAAGCGCGAGGTGGAACTGCGACTAAAAAGTCTGATATATATGCACTAGGTATAGTACTGTATGAGTTGTTAACAGGAGAATTACCGTTTTCTGGTGAATCCGCGGTTTCAATTGCTTTAAAACATTTGCAAACGGAAACACCCTCTGTTCGGAATGTTCAACCTTCTATTCCGCAAAGTTTAGAAAATGTTGTGATGAAGGCTACGGCAAAAGACCCACAACATCGTTATCGAACGGTTGAAGAAATGCAATATGATTTAGAAACCGTGCTCTCACCAGATAGAATGGAAGAAAAAACATTTGTAACACCTTACGATGACGGTGCTACAAAAGCAATGCCTGCATTGAAAATTCCTAACACTACTGCATCTTCTAGTGATTTAGAAAGCACGAAAACGTTAACTAAAACGGGTGAGAATGGTTTAGTGGAATCAGGTGCTAAGAAGAAGAAAAAGTGGCCTTGGGTATTAGGAGCTCTAGGATTGCTCTTACTGCTAGGTTTAATTATCATGATAGCTTTTCCAAATCTCTTCGGTCCAAAACGAATTGAAATACCTGACGTATCCAATCTTTCACTTGAAGAAGCCATAAAAACCCTGAGTGATTCTGGTTTTGATGT
>JBFELW010000135.1:0-6201 GCA_041551995.1 Paenisporosarcina sp. | reverse complement strand
CGCACGACATCTTGAGATTCAGGGTTTACTGCTCCAGATATTAGAAGTTTTTTACGTTTAGTATGTCCAGCTGCAAGCGTTCCCGCTTCAGCTAATGCAGTACCTCCGTCATACATGGAAGAGTTCGCTAAATCCATTCCTGTTAATTCACAAATCATGGTTTGGAATTCAAATATAGCTTGTAACTCACCTTGCGAAATTTCTGGTTGGTAAGGCGTATAGGCCGTATAAAACTCCGAACGAGAAATGACATGATCTACTATAATTGGCTTGTAGTGATCATATACACCAGCGCCTAAGAATGACGCATAAGCTTTGCTATCTGCATTTTTCGCAGCCATTTGAGACAACTCTTTTAGTAAAGATGACTCAGATTTAGCGGGTTTAATATTATATTGGCCTTGAAAGCGAACTTTCTCAGGTATATCAGAAAACAGTTCTTCTATAGAAGAAACACCAATCGTTTCTAACATTGCCTTTTGATCTTGTTCTGTCATTGGTAAATAACGATGTTTCATTGGGTCATGACCTCTTTCCAACAATTATTTTTGGCGCTTATAAAACGGGGTAGCTACAGTAACAGCCTTCAATCGTTTTCCACGAATTTCCACTTCAACTTCAGATCCAATGTCAGCATGCTGTGTTTCAATTAGACCTAAACCTATATTCACCTTAAGTGTAGGAGATTGTGTACCTGTTGTTATTTCACCAATTTGTTGACCATTTTTATAAACGGGATATCCATGTCTTGGAATTCCTTTATCAATCATCTTAAGTCCTACAAGTTTACGGGGAACACCTGATTCTTTTTGTTTAATAAGCGCTTGTTGGCCATTAAACTCTTGTTCCTTTTTAAGCTTAACTACAAATGAGATTCCAGCTTCTAACGGAGAAATATCTTTTGAAAGTTCCTGTCCATACAATGCGAGACAAGCCTCAAAACGTAAAGTATCCCTTGATCCTAATCCACATGGTAAAACACCATCTTCTTTTCCTTCTTCAAGAATCGTATGCCACAGCACAATAGTATCTTCTGGTGTACCATAGATTTCAAATCCATCTTCTCCAGTGTACCCAGTTCTTGAAACTAAAAATTCACGACTCTTAATTTTAACGTGTGTTTTAAACTTAAAAAATCCAATTTCAGATAGATCTTGTTCAGTTAATCGTTGTAGAACAGATTGAGCCACAGGACCTTGTAAGGCTAATTGACCATATGAATCTGAAACGTTTTGGACAGTTAGATCTCCATCAACGAATTTATTCATCCATTCAAAATCTTTTTCAATGTTGGAAGCATTCACAACTAATAGATAATGATTTTTTTCTATTTTATAAATTAGCAAATCATCAACTGTACCGCCGTCTTCATAACACATAGCCGTATATTGTGCTTGTCCATCCTGTAACTTGGATACGTCATTCGTTACCAAACGTTGTAAATAAGCTAGGCTATCTTCTCCGCGAACGACTATCTCTCCCATATGGGATACATCAAATAAACCAGCTTTCGTACGAACTGCTTCGTGTTCTTCTTTTATGCTCGAAAATTGAACGGGTAATTCCCATCCACCAAAATCAATAGTTTTTCCTCCGTACGATGCATAAACATCGAATAAAGGTGTACGTTGCAATTGTGTTGACATCAACATTTCCTCCTCTAATAACGGCACAAAAAAGGACAGAGAATCCCCATAGTTTGAGGATTCTCTGTCCTGGCACCTGAAAGTTTACCTAAAATCGGCTTTCCTCGTTGGTGGCTATAAAAATCATAGCACTCTCCAGAGATGCGTCCTATACGAGTCTTTTTGCCTGAGAGATTCGTAATTTACTTGCTCCTTCGGCGACGCTTAATGC
Organism: Paenisporosarcina sp.; assembly: GCA_041551995.1. Lineage (GTDB taxonomy): Bacteria > Bacillota > Bacilli > Bacillales_A > Planococcaceae > Paenisporosarcina. The sequence goes on along the minus strand of JBFELW010000135.1, from coordinate 4,344 downwards.
GTTCTCTCCTCGTATACTCATCCGCCCAAAACATATGTTTTGGTATATGTAAGAATTCAATGTACATAAAAGCTCACCGCTTTGTGTATATCCTAACATTGAAACTTGGAGAGTGCAATCTTTTTGCTAAAACGATCAGAAGACGAACATTTGATTGTTGTTATTAATTATTGTTCGCCTTTTAGTCGATTAACTTGAAATGCAGCGTATTCTGTAATTTGTCTTAATGTTCTACCTTCAGTCCGTATAGTAATGTGCGCAGCCGTTTTATAATGTCTCTTTCTCATCACATATAAGGTGGCAAGTTCTTCTTTCGTTGAAGCTTGAACAATAGGACGCTTAACATCTCTATGAATTCTCTTCCAAATATCTGGAAAAGTAGCATCTAAAAATAAAACCAACCCCGTTTGTCTCATGATCTTACTGTTCACTGAATTTACAGCAACCCCACCACCAGTAGAAACAATGCACCACTCATCTCGAAAGTCTTTTAAAAGATCTTGCTCCTGTTTTCGAAAGAATTCTTCACCATGATGATTGAAAATTTCTGGTATAGACATCCCCACTTTTCTCACAATTTCATGGTCCATGTCATAGTAGGGGATCTTTAATAAAAAGCTTAACCTTCTACCAATTGCGCTTTTTCCGCTTCCCATAAAGCCGATTAGATATATTTTCTTCATATTTTACCCCGCTTACTACGGATCATCGCTGTTCATTAATTACTGACTTTCCATTTGTACTATCGTAGCAGAAATATAGTGACTTTCCAATAACTCATATATGCTAGTTTGTGACAAATAGGAACTTACAAATACAATCAATAATCCACTAACGACAAATAGCAGGATGATGGCTGCGGGTAGTAATATACCGTTTTCATTTTGATAGTAGTAACACTTCATATGAACGCTCCTTGACTAAACCATTTTCAAATTGGACCCACACAATGATTTTGCTACCTTTTATGTCAAATCGCCCTCTCTGAATATGTAATAACATCGGCTCATGACCTAGTCTGTTTTTTTGTTTTCTTATTAAATCGCCCGATAGTTCAATATCATATTCCACACCATCTTTTGTTAATCGTATGCCAGTGTGATTAGGCTGTTCATCAATCGACTGAATTCCATAAAAATATGTCTCTAAATCTAAAGAGAACAACTCCCACTCCTCGTGTTCTCTTGTTAGATACAGTTCATCTATATCTTTCATCCATGTAGAATAAAAGAAAATAATGTGTGAAAAAAGAATAAGTACGAGTAGTTGAAATAAAGATTCAATTAATGTATAACCCCCGCTAGTTAAAATTCCTCGCATGATTTGTACGGAACACCTAGACGTAAATAATGAATACATAATGTACGGATATGCCATTCCCAATCATATTGCACATTATCAATGACACGACTTCCTGTCAACATTCCCTTGGCCCTTTCTATTGCAGCTTGATTGGAAACAACCGCCACGTGCATATCTTGTTTTTCTTCGCCTAACTTACTCATCATCTGATAGCTAATTGGCAATAAAGTGCCAAAAATCAACATCAGTATACTAACGGTTAGTATTGTTTCTACTAAAGAAAATCCAAGCTCATTCTTCAACGGTGATCCTCCCTTTTCCAATATAAACTCGTACTAAAACATCTCCATTGGGTGTATTAAAAATAAGCGTTCCAAACTTTACAACTGAACCATTTGGATGAAAAGCAATTTCAGTCAAACCACTTTTTTTCGATAAACTCACACCCGAGGGAAATGTACGCTTTACGATGGGTTCATAAAATGACTTTCTTGTTGTATAAGATGTCCCGGTATCATCGAAAACTAGAGTGGAATATATGCTATTGCTTATCGATAAGCTCTGAATGTGGTAAACATCCAGTTTAAACTGATTCATAAATAATTGAAGAGAATTCTTTTGAATGTATGACGTACTCACAAATAAGATCGATGACGAAATGACAAATACAATGCTTAATACTAAAAGCACTTCAATTAGTGTAAATCCTTTATTATTCCACCACATTTAATGCACTCACAACGCCATCAGTTGCTATGGCTATCGGACGCCCATCAGGACAACTAATTTTATCTGCATTTAGATATTCTTTTGTTACTAAATCGGCAATTGTTGGAATCGTCTTTTCATCTATTCGATAAGCTTCAACTTGTCCTTGGACCATTTGCACATAAGCCTGACAGCCCTTCTCATCAATTGTTGCAGAGTGCTTCGTTACATTTGGAATTGCAATTAGTATTAATACAGAGATGATTAATAAAACAATCATCATTTCGATGAGTGTAAAACCAGCTTGGTTTTTTATTTTTTTCATAAGCTCCTCCTAGATAAAATCTATCATTCCGTATACCGGTAGAATAATTGATAAATATGCTGCTAAAATACATACGGCTAATACACTAAATAAGATAGGTTGCACATATGCCAGATTTCGAGTAACTTTAATTTCAATTTGTTCTGTCAACAAATCGCTATAGATGAGTAATTCTTTAGCCAAATGTCCACTTGCTTCTCCATGCGCTATAAACATCGGAAATTCCTTTAAGAAACAATTTGTAAAGAACACAGCCTTTTCCACCGACTCGCCTAATAAAACCGAATTGTAAATTTCAAAACTAATAAATTTTAAATAAGGTTGATAGGTTTGAGTGGAAAGTCGATTTAAAGTTTCTTGGAGTGACAAACCGCTCGCTAGCATTGTCCCTGCTTCTTGAGAGAAACCTCTTGTCCAGACTAATTTCATCCATCTCGATAAAAATGGAATCTTACCAATTATATAAATTTGTCGCTGAATTGATTTTCGTATAATAAGTTTTCTTATAAAGAAAATACAGATAAAAAAACATACACAAAAACCAAGTAAGAAATCTGGTAAATGTAATAATAAAGTTGTCCAATCTAATATAGAATCGTCTGATCTATGTCTTGAAGCCACTAATGATTTCATATTAGGAAGAAAATAGGTCCTGAATGCAATAAACAATAGGGCAAGCAGAAAAAATAAAAACAGAGGATACATTAGAATCCTTTGTAAACTAGCTCTTGCCCGTTCAATCATTGAAATATGTCTATGAAGAGACAAAATGGCTTTATTTAGACGACCATGAGTTTCTGCCATATCTATAGGTAATAAGTACAGTTCTGGTATGCCCAATACTTTTAATACCGATGATACCCCTTCCCCATTCCTTAACAAGCTCTCTACCTCTAAACTTGCCTCGTTCACGTTCACTACATGATGTGGTAGTAGCATCATAACTGAAGAAAAAAATGTATATCCCTCATCTAATAATGTTGCGAGCCTTAATAAAAACTGTGCTTGGTTTTTTGGGTGCACTTTAATTTTTCTGTACTCAATAGATGTGCTCAGAAGTCTTAATATCACCATTCTCAACTCCTTGTATAAATTGTTCTTGGAGAGTTTGGTGTTCAGGCATGATAAAGATTCCACCACGTTTTACTGTGTCCAAAGCTTTCTTTAAAGAATCTCCATAGAGTATTTCGAACAGAGATGATCGTACTGGACTTTTCAGTTCACTTATTGAACTAAAAGAAGTCGTGACGAGTTGTTGAGCGGATATACAAACTAGCGACTGTTGTAGTTCCTCAATGGTTAGACCTAAGTCAATCAATCGAAATATACAGCCCACGGGGTTTTTCGAATGTACCGTTGTAATAACAAGATGACCTGTTAATGAAGCCTGCAGGGCTGCACGAGCAGTTTCTATATCTCTAATTTCGCCTATCATTATCACATCTGGAGAATGTCTCAGTATTGCTTTTAATCCAGAAGAATATGTAATTCCAGAACGTTCATTCACTTGGATTTGTAGCAAATGAGACTGACTATTCTCAACGGGATCTTCCAAAGAGATGACATGGCGATTTAGTTGATGAGCACTATAGCTAGTTAACGAATACATGGTTGTTGTTTTTCCACAACCAGTAGGTCCTGTAATACATATAAGTCCTTGCTTCTCCTCCATTAACTTTTGAAAAGTAGTTGCACTTTTCGGGTTAAATGTTAGTTCATGTAAAGGCTTTGAGTCATCATGTAATTGTACGCGGATAACTAAGCTTTCTTTATTTTGAACGGAAGGAAGAGTTGAAACACGAAATGAGCACTTTTGTAAAGCGATGTATTGTTGAAAAGAACCACTTTGAGGTTTTCTTTTTTCACTGATGTCGAGAGAGGATAAAAACTTGAAGTATGAAATGATTCGATCCCCGATATCTAGGTGAAGCTTACCCACAGGAACCAATTTAGCTTGGAGTCTAAAATAAATCGTGTACATGTCAGAGGTAGGTACAAAATGGATGTCT
>JBFELW010000134.1:0-6239 GCA_041551995.1 Paenisporosarcina sp. | reverse complement strand
ATCAATGAGTCTATTTCCTTTCACGCTTGGATAGCCGCACACTTCTTCATAAATAAGAGAAGACCCTGTCCCAACTGTATATATTTTATTGGAATCAATAGCTTTACCATTCACTTGAATGTTAGAAACTTCGTTATCTATTTTTGGCCAGTTCACACCAGAAAACTGTAGCTGCCCTATAGAAATACCCCCTGGACGAAAACCAGATCCATACACTTTTCGATTGGTGATTTCTTCATTGTAGGTTTCCTGAATTAGACCTGCAAGTTGTGCTCCCGTTATCTCTACAAGTGCAGGTGCATGCATACTTTTACACGTGTTTAATACATCACCTTTTGAAATTTCACCACTTTTCAACCCGTTCGTAGCAGCACCACCGTACATAATTCCTACATCAGATTGCCAAAAATCTTTGACACTATGAGCCATTAACTTTATTAATTCTTCATGTGTAATAGTTTCTGCTGAATAATAGACAACTTCTGATAGAAACTTCTCCGTTTTTAAACGGCCTCTTTCTACGACAGCACTTAATTCAAAATCGATGTCATCGTCTAAGGTTAGCTCAGTCAGATTTCCGACATGATTGATGACTTTCTTTTTGTCTAAATCCACTGTAAGTTGCAGTTCGCCTACATATTTTCCTACTGAACCTGCTTGTACAATAACTACATCAGATACTACTTCTGGTTGATTCATTATAGTATGACTATGCGCACCTACAATGACATCAACGAGTCCAGATAATTGCTCTGCAAGCTCCAAGTCAGTTTTGTATCCCATATGCGAAAGAAAAATAATAAGGTTGGCACCATCGTTTTTTAACTTTTGTACCGCTTGATTTATTGCATCGAGCGTATCTCGATTACGAAAACTATGTTTCTGTTCATATATATCTTTAAATTGATCAGTTGCTCCAAAGAGACCGATTTTCAAATGGTTACCGACTTCAAGCATGAACGTCTCTTTTGTACCACCTATTTGAGAACCATCAGAATCTACTAAGTTTAAAAGTAGCCAAGGAACTTTTGAAGCATGACTTAGCTGTCTAATCCTCTCTTTAGGTAATCGTAAAAGTTCATTGTTTCCAACTGACATGGCATCATAACCTGTAGCTTCTACCATTTCAAGATGAATTTGACCAGAAGTAGCCAAGCATTCGTTCATACTCATATCCATATGGTCACCACCATCTAAGACGATTACATGTTGACCTTGCTCGTTTAATTCCTTTTTCCTTTTCTTGATAAAAGCTGATTGTCTAAGTGCTAAGTCATAGTGACCGTGTAAATCATTTGTATGTAGTATCGTAAGTGTTTCTCTCATCGTAAACCTCCGTTATGTTCTAGTTCCATTATTATGTAATTATAACATTATCAACTATTCTACAAGTTTGTTATGATCATCAGTGAGATTTTATTTAGAGATAAAGGATATAAAAGAGTACTTAACGAATTTTAGAAAGAGTTATATACATAGGTCTAAGTAGATGGAGGTTCATATGAAAGATATAGTAAAGAGAGCAGAAGAAGTAGCTTGTAAGATTATTATAGAGGCGGGGAATATAGCGAAGGACCGTTTTGACCAAGCGATAACTGTAGAAGAAAAAGATGACTTTGGTGATTTGGTGACAGAGGTAGACCATTTAACAGAGAGTGTTATTTTGGCTGAATTAAAGAAGGAGTTTCCAACGCATAGCATACATAGTGAAGAAGCTGGTGATAACGGAGTAGAAAGTGATTGGCTTTGGTTAATCGACCCACTAGATGGAACGAATAACTTTGCTATAGGTTTCCCAGTATTTGCAACATCCATTACTCTTCTGTATAAGAAGGAACCTGTACTAGGTGTAATTTATGAACCCCTGGTAAACCGTCTATTTACTTCGAGCTTACAAGGTGGAATGAAGTGCAATCACCAACCTGTAAAGATCAAGAAGAAAGATAACCCAAGTCGATTTACTGTCGGATGGATTCAAGGACATGGTGTTCAAAATGATGAAACTGCTGTCCAATTAAGACATCATATTGATCTCAATTGCAAACGCATGATGAGATTATGGGCTCCAACACTCCAATGGTGCATGCTTGCCAGAGGTGATATCGATGGCATAGTCCTTTATAACTCTGAAGGTGACGACCTGTATTCTGGAATACTGATGGTGAAGGAAGCAGGGGGGGTTGTCGTTGATTTTCAAGGAAATGAATTTAATGGTATGAGCAGTGAACCATACTTAATTGCATGTCACCCTGATCATAAAAACCATTTCGTACAAATGGTGAAAGAAGGGTTGGAGTTGACGAGAGTGTGAACAAGTTAAAACTTCCTCTTTCTCACCAAGTCAACTAGCCGATGAGACGTGTTTGAGCGATAAAGTAGCTAGTTTGAGCGATAAATCCTGAGATTGAGCGATAAATCATCTAATCTGAGCGATAAATCTCCAGATTGAGCGATAAATTTCATTCTAATTAATATCTCACTAATCCAACCACCAAACCGATAAATTTTCGCTAAAAAACGATTGGAATAGCCTCGTACATAGTGATATCAACATTTATTCCACACTTTTTAACCAGTAACGTACAATTTCTTCGTCATCATAAATCCTCTCCTTTCATACTATTAATAAACCAGACCCTGAATGGAGGGAAAAGGATGGACATTTTAAATCGGGTGAGAAGCTACCGAGAAGAAGAAAGTAAGTTGAAGTGGGAAGGTACTTTTTCGGAATACTTAGCCATTGTGAAGGAAAAACCCTACGTTGCTCAAACGGCTCATTCGCGAGTTTATAATATGATTAAGAGTGCTGGTTTAACGGAAGAGAACGGAAAGAAAACGTATCATTTCTTTGGGGATGAAATTTTCGGTCTTGAATCTGCAATTGAACGACTTGTGGAAGAGTATTTCCATCCTGCTGCGAAAAGATTAGATGTACGTAAACGAATCCTACTTTTGATGGGACCAGTTAGTGGTGGTAAGTCTACCATTGTTACTATGCTGAAACGTGGGTTCGAAAAATATTCGAAGACAGATGAAGGTGCGGTTTATGCGATAAAAGGATGCCCAATGCATGAAGATCCACTTCATCTGATTCCAGAAGAGTTACGAAAAGAATTCTCTGACGAGTATGGCATTCAAATTGAGGGTAGCTTGTCGCCATTAAATGCGATGCGTCTTGAGAGAGAATATGGCGGACGTGTTGAAGATGTCATGGTTGAGCGTATTTTCTTTTCAGAAGATAAACGAGTAGGGGTTGGTACGTATACACCTTCTGATCCGAAATCTCAAGATATTGCAGACTTAACCGGAAGTATCGATTTTTCAACGATTGCCGAATTTGGTTCTGAATCAGATCCGCGTGCGTATCGGTTTGATGGTGAGTTGAATAAAGCGAATCGAGGAATGATGGAATTTCAAGAAATGCTGAAATTGGATGAGAAGTTCCTGTGGCTATTGCTGTCGTTAACGCAGGAAGGGAATTTCAAGGCCGGTAGGTTTGCGTTAATAAGTGCTGATGAGCTTATTGTTGCTCACACAAATGAAACGGAATATCATTCATTTATTTCAAATAAAAAGAATGAGGCCTTACATTCCAGAATTATTGTTATGCCAATTCCTTACAATCTTAAAGTTACCCAAGAAGAACGCATTTATGAAAAAATGATCAGGGAAAGTGATATGACACATGTTCATATTGCGCCACAAGCCCTTAGAGCAGCCGCTATTTTTTCGATTTTGACAAGGTTGGAAACGCCTAAAAAACAAGGCATTGATATTGTGAAAAAAATGCGACTTTATGATGGGGAAAACGTGGAAGGCTTTAACCAAGTGGATGTGGAGGAACTACAGAAGGAATTTCCGACTGAAGGAATGAATGGGATTGATCCGCGTTATGTCATTAATCGAATATCTTCGGCTATTATTCGGAAGGAAGTTCCTTCAATAAACGCTCTAGATGTTTTACGTGCACTCAAAGAAGGACTTGACCAACATGCCTCTATATCCCAAGAAGATCGGGAAAAATACTTGAATTATATTTCTATTGCTCGGAAAGAATATGACGAAATTGCCAAGAAAGAAATCCAGAAAGCTTTTGTGTATTCGTATGAAGAATCGGCAATCACATTAATGGATAACTATTTGGATAACGTTGAAGCATTTTGCAATAAAAACAAGCTTAGAGATCCGTTGTCTGGCGAAGAAATGAATCCGGACGAAAAACTAATGCGATCCATTGAAGAGCAAATTGGTATTTCAGAGAATGCCAAAAAAGCATTTAGAGAAGAAATTCTCATTCGTCTATCTGCTTATGCACGCAAAGGGAAACGTTTTGAATACAACTCTCATGAACGATTACGTGAAGCAATCCAAAAGAAACTTTTTGCTGACTTAAAAGATGTGGTTAAAATTACGACGTCATCTCAAACACCGGATGAATCTCAACTTAAAAAAGTAAATGAAGTAGTTGCCAGATTAATTGATGAACACGGCTATAACTCAACATCTGCCAATGAATTATTGCGTTATGTAGGTAGCTTGCTCAATAGATAAGAGGCAGCTATATGATGGGAAACAAGACTGATTATTTTCATCAGTCTTGTTTTTTATTAACTATTATTAAATCAAACATCAGTTAGAAGAACGAAACGCAGAGAAGTGGACTAGAAGTAAGGGGTATAAGCAAACAACTGGGAATGAAGTAGCCGTTACCTTCTATTCAAGTCTAAACTTTGAAAATGAAATCGTGAAAAATGTGAAAGAGGTATAGAAGGAATTTATGCTTGATTTAATCGTAGAATTTAGACTTTGAATTATTTTACATCTTCCTCAATGTATGAGCCTTATTGTGTTAATAAGTTCTTTTTGAAAATTGTATGGCAATTACTTGATTGTCCTCGCATATTATAAGAAAATTAAAAGCTTCTACTAATAGATGGGTGTGGATGGAAATGAACGACAAAAAAAGTAATCGTTTTGTCATCTCACAGGAAAACTGGTCACTACATCGAAAAGGCTACCAAGACCAACAACGTCATATGGACAAAGTAAAAGAAGCCATTAAGAATAATTTACCGGATTTAATTAGTGAAGAAAGTATTATTATGTCAAACGGAAAAGATGTTATTAAGATTCCTATTCGTTCATTGGATGAGTATAAAATTCGGTACAATTACGATCAATCTAAGCATGTGGGACAGGGAAATGGTGATAGTAAAATAGGGGATGTTGTAGCTCGTGATTCAAAGGATGGAAAAAGTAGTCCTGGGCAGGGGAAACAAGCTGGTGAACAACCTGGAAAAGATTATTATGAAGCAGAAGTAACACTCTCTGAATTAGAAGATGTTCTTTTCAAAGAGCTGGAACTCCCCAATTTAAAACAAAAAGAGCAAGCTGATAGTATAATCGAAAAAATTGAATTTAATGATATTCGGAGAAAAGGTCTTATTGGAAATATTGATAAGAAACGAACGATTTTAACAGCTATCAAGAGAAATGCTATAAATGGGAAAGCTGAAATTTCACCTATTCATAATGAGGATTTACGATTTAAAACGTGGAATGATGTGAAAAAGCCTGATTCGAAAGCAGTTGTCCTTGCCATGATGGATACGAGTGGATCGATGGGTAATTTTGAAAAGTATATGGCTAGGAGCTTCTTTTTCTGGATGACCAAATTTTTGAGAACCAAATATGAAACAGTTGAAATTGAATTTATTGCCCACCATACAGAAGCAAAGGTTGTAACAGAAGAAGAGTTTTTTTCTAAAGGAGAAAGTGGAGGTACAATTTGTTCGTCTGCTTATGAAATAGCATTAAAGCTTATTGAAAATAAATATAATCCTGCACGTTTTAATATCTATCCTGTTCACTTTTCAGATGGAGAAAATATGCCGAGAGATAATGAAAAATCTTTAAAATTAGTCAAGGAATTGATGGAAGTTTCCAGCATGTTTGGATACGGAGAAGTGAATGCCCATGGCAGGTATTCTACATTAATGTCGATATTTAAAACAATCTCTGATTTGAAGTTCCGCCACTATATTTTGAAAGAAAAAGCAGATGTTTATCATGCAATGAAACGATTTTTTCAAAAAGAGTTAGAATCAGTTTGAACCTGATTTTTATTCCTCGTATCTTTCATGGAAATAAGTAAAGAAGGGATTAAATTGATGGATAAAGAGCTTCATCGTGCGATTGCTGAGATTACGGAAATTGCATCTGGATTTGGACTTGACTAT
>JBFELW010000133.1:0-6240 GCA_041551995.1 Paenisporosarcina sp. | reverse complement strand
TATAGTTCATCACTCGGATTCTGTAGCTCACTTTGAGGATATTTCTTAAACCACCAATACTTAGCCAATACATAATAACAAGTTGCTCCTACAACAAAACCTACAAGAAACGAATAATTGGATAACCAGTAAGACGCTAATCCTCCAACAACCCAAGAAAGCATTCCTGCCATGTTCACACCATTCATATAACGATACTGTCCATTACTCTCATAAAGTTCAGGTACATTAACTCTTCGCTTTCTAAGAAGATAGTAATCTGAATACAAGATTCCTACAATGGCCGATAAAATACCGCCAATTGTTAAAAGAAAAGGTATTAACACATTAAATAAATTCCATGGTTGAACGACCGAACCAATAATCCCTGCCATCAAAACACCGACATAGAAAGGAACCTTTGGACCTCCAACGTTAGAGAAAATTGTGGCTGCTGGAACTAAATTTGCTGCAACATTTGTTGACCATTGTGCGAAGACAATCATAATAAGTAAGATTGCCAGTACGATTCCACTAGCCGCTTCTTGTAGAGCAACAATCGGATCGTAGTTTTTAACAGCGATATAGGAGACAGCACCAATCACAACCATAAACGTTTCTGTTATTGGCAATGCAATCATGTTTCCAATAAGAGGACTTTTATTTCGTTTAAACCAATTTCTTTCATGTTGTGGTGCTTTAACAAATCGAGAAATCGAAGGGATATCTGCTGCTAAAGTTGCCCAAAATCCCATATTACTAAAAATAACTACCATAAATGCAGTGAAAAATGCAGCACCCGTAACCGGACTCTCGACCCAAGACCAAACATTTCTCCCTTGTTCTATCGCAGTATCTGAGAGAGAAACATATATCCACATGGAAATCAAAATAATGATCGGGGCTGCTAAATCGGCAAACCGTTCTACTGCTTTAATTCCAAGAGAAGTATTTATAAGCTGTAACGTTGCAAATATGACGTAACATAAAAACCAATTATCAAATCCAAATAAGGTAAATAGAATACCATTTAGGGCTGCAGAACCAAAATACGTATTAATACCGAACCAAAATGAAGCTGTTACACCCCTTACAATAGAGGGGATATGTGTACCAATCGTACCGAATGGAGCTCTCATATACACTGGGAAGGACAATCCATGTTCAATCCCAATATCTCCAGTTAAGGTAATAAAAAAACCAATCGCTAAGGTACCAATTAGTGTTGCTAACACAACCCACCCTAAGGATAGGTGTTGGACTCCTGATCCCCCAATAGCAAATGCAGCTAAAACTACAGCCATTCCAATCCACATGTTGGAGAACCCAAAAGTACCAATTTTCCTGTCCTTATTTGCTACAGGAAGTAAATCAGGGGATTTTAAATACGTTCTCTTCATCGCTTCTTCTCCCTTTTTTATAGTTTAAAAACAGTGATTCTATGAAACTATTTAAGAAGGTTCTAATGTGGTGAACTATTGTAATTGCTATAGTGTTTAGTTTGAATTTTCTACTGTTATGTCATCGGAATGCTGAACATGCTTGTTGCGTCTTATATACTGACCTTTACCACATTCCCCTACGAATTGCTTGTCTTGAATGACAAATTCTCCACGGGATAGAACAGAAACAGGCTCTCCTATAATCCTCATTCCTTCAAATGCATTATAATCAACAGCCATATGATGGGTATCTACCGATAGGGTTCGTTCTACTTCAGGATCAAAAATAACGATATCAGCATCACTTCCAACGGCTATTGTTCCTTTTTTCGGGAATAATCCAAATAACTTAGCTGAACGAGTGGATACGATATCGACAAACTCATTTAGATTAATTCTTCCTTTTTTTACACCCTCTGAAAACAGCACACTAAATCGATCTTCAATGAAAGGCCCTCCATTTGGAATTTTAGTAAAGTCACCTTTACCCAAATCCTTTTGTCCATAAAAATCAAAAGAACATTGGTCTGAACCTACTGTTTGTAGTTGACCACTTTTTAACGCGTTCCATAGTGCTTGTTGATGTTTCTTTTCTCTTAATGGTGGTGACCAAACGTATTTTGCTCCTTCAAAATCCGGTTTTTCTAAAGCTGTCTGATCCAAAACCAGGTACTGCGGGCATGTTTCCCCATAGATAGTAAACCCTTTGTTCCTTGCTTCGGCAATCTTATCAACAGCTTCCTCACAGGTGACATGTACAACATATAACTGAGATTCAGCTAACCCTGCTAATAGGCAGGCTCTCCCAGTTGCTTCCCCCTCGATTTCAGAGGGTCTTGTTAATGCATGATAGATGGGATCAGTGTTCCCAGCTGCTAATGCTTCTTTTGTTAAAAAATCAATGACATCCCCATTTTCAGCATGCACCATGACAAGTGCTCCATGTTTTTTTGCCATGACAAGCGTGCGAAATAAAGTTTCATCGTCTGCCTGTAAGACATTTTTATAAGCCATAAATACTTTAAAGGAAGTAATCCCTTCTTCCTCTATAACATGAGGGATTTCCTCTAAAACGCTGTCATTGATTTCTCCAATCATTAAATGAAATCCGTAATCTATTACTGCCTTATCTTTCGATTTCGCATGCCACGTTTGGATAGCATTTCTGAGAGGTTCTCCTTTGTTAGTTAAACAGAAGTCAATAATGGTAGTAGTTCCACCGAAAGCGGCAGCGATGGTTCCTGACTCGAAATCATCTTTACTCACTGTTCCACCAAATGGCATTTCCAAATGAGTGTGGGGGTCAATTCCACCCGGGAATAAATAACAACCTTTTGCATCAATAACTTCAGCACCGTGAGATGGCAAATTCAAACCAATCGTTATAACCTTCCCATCATCTAATAAAACATCTGCTTGGTATGTTTCAGTAGCTGTGACAATCGTTCCATTTTTTATGATTTTCTTCATAAATTAACTCCTTTTTCGTTTAGAAAACAGATTCATTATCCTCTTAAATTAGCCAATGCATGTTGACGCTCATTCCAAGTCATCGCTATTTTTTCACGAGGGAGCTCAATCATGCTGATTGCCCCTTCTTCAGGACAAACTATGGCGCATAGATTACATCCAACGCAATCTGCTTCGCGAACTTTTAGATACTTATTCCCTTTTTCGTCTGTTAGCATATCGATACATTGATGGGCTGTATCTTCGCAGGCAATATGGCATTTGTTGCAATTGATACAAACATCTGTATTAATTTTTGCTGCCACTCGATAATTCAAGTCTAGATTTCCCCAATCGGAATACTTCTCAACGGACTTCCCGATCAGTTCTTGAACTGAAAGAATTCCTTTCTCGTCTAAATAATTATTGAGTCCATCAATCATGTCTTCTACAATACTAAATCCGTGATGCATGGCAGCTGTACAAATTTGAACATTTGTAGACCCCATCAATATATATTCAACCGCGTCACGCCAATTCGAGATCCCTCCAATACCAGAGATTGGAACGTTAATACTCGAATTTCTTGCACATTCAGCGACCATATTTAGAGCAATTGGTTTCACAGCTGGTCCGCAGTATCCGCCATGTGCCCCTTTACCTGCAACATGAGGGATTGTATTCCATGTATCCAGGTCGACCCCCGCCAAGCTATTTATGGTATTAATCATACTGATGGCGTCTGCTCCACCTCTTGCTGCTGCTTTAGCCGTCATTGTTATATCCGTAATATTAGGGGTTAATTTCACTATGACGGGGGTTCTGGCCACCTCTTTCACCCACATGGTTTGTGATTCAACCAGATCAGGCTGTTGTCCAGATGCTGCACCCATACCGCGTTCTGCCATTCCATGAGGACAACCAAAATTCAGCTCAAGCCCGTCAACCCCTACGTCTTCTACTCGTTTGACAATTTCGTGCCATTTTTCTCTGCTCGGTTCTACCATTAATGAGGCAACAATCGTATGATTTGGGAAACGCTTTTTCGTCTCATAGATTTCTTTTAAGTTCACTTCAAGTGGGCGATCTGTTATTAATTCAATGTTGTTAAAACCAGCCACTCTTTTCCCACCGAAATTAACTGCAGCAAATCGTGATGACGTATTAATGATTGGTTCACCGAGGGTCTTCCAAACCGCGCCACCCCATCCAGCTTCAAACGCCCGTTGAACTTGATACCCTGAATTTGTTGGTGGTGCCGAAGCAAGCCAAAATGGATTCGGAGACTCGATTCCTGCTAGATTAACCCTTAAATCTGCCATCAGAATTCCTCCTAAGCAATTGATAGTTGCTGACTTCTTTTAAATTCATGCCGTTTCACTAGTCGATTTTTTTAACCTTTGATGAATGGCATAAGCAGCTCTCTTTCCATGTTGAGCAGCCGAAACTACCATTGCTTCCCCTTGTCCTTCACCAAAAATGACATCACCTATTGCATACACTTTAGGATTCGACGTTTGATACGTTTCTAGATTAATTTTCACGACTCCCCTGTGTTGTTCAAGCGCAAATGCGTCTAGTAACTCAAGGTATCTTGTTTGGCCAATTGCTTTAATTACAGCATCAACTTCTATACTAAATTCAGTACCTTCTATAGGAATAGGTCGGCGGCGACCATCGATTCCTGGTTCTCCCAGCTCCATCTTGATACATTCCAGTTGCTTAACTTGTCCGCTATCATCACCTATTAAGCGCGTTGGAGCTGTTAGCCATCTGAATTCCACATTATCTTGCTTAGCAAATTCATACTCAAATTCATAGGCTGTCATTTCTTTTTGGGATCGACGATATAGAATTTTTACATTTTCAGCACCTAGACGTACGGAACAAGTGGCAGCATCGATTGCTGTATTACCTGCACCAATTACAACCACACGTTTGCCAACTAATGTATCTGTGATTTCTTTCGTTTTAGAATCTTCAACAAACTGAATGGCATCGTGAACTCCTTTTAACTCTTCTCCTTCAATTTGCAGCATGGAACCTTTGGACATGCCTACTGCCAAAATAACAGAATCATAGTTTTCTAGAATTTCTTTTACCGACACATCCCGCCCTACGGTCATATTTGTTTTAATTTGAACACCTAGTTTTTCCACTTGTTCAACTTCCCATTGCGCTACTTTTTGAGGTAAACGGAAAGAAACGATTCCGTACGTATTAAGTCCTCCAGCTTTTTCTTTGGCTTCATAAATTGTGACATTGTAGCCTAAGCGTGCTAGTTCTCGAGCAGCTGACAACCCTGCCGGACCCCCTCCAACAATGCCCACACTCATCCCGTTCTTTTCCCCTGCTTTAAATAGTATTTGCTCGTTTTTTATTGCCCAATCTGTGGCATAGCGTTGTAAATCTCCAATCATAATTGGCTTAGTCGAATGATTTAGCACACATGCACCTTCACAAAGCTCTTCAGTTGGGCATACTCGAGCACAACTAGCCCCAATCGGATTGGCATCCATAATGGTTGTTGCGGATCCTTTTAAATTACCTGAAGCAATTTTCTTAATAAAAGAAGGAATATTAATCCCTGTTGGACACGCTTGTATACAGGGTGCGTCATAACAATAGAGACATCGGTTGGATTCATCCATCGCTTCGGCTGTTGAAAGAGCAGGGTTCACTTCATCAAAGTTTCGATTTAGAATAGCCAATGAAACAAAGGTTTTATTATCATCTCTCATCTTCATACCTCCCATCGAATCAACCTACCTTTTCACAAATACAGGAACCAAAGTACAAATAGCTAATCCTACTTATCAATATTTGACATAGCTCCATAGGTTTCAGGTCGGCGATCTCTAAAAAATTGCCACGTGTTTCGGACTTCTCTAATCAGTTTCTTGTCCATTTCACCTATTACAATTTCATCTTGATCCCGGCTTCCCACTGAAACCATACTTCCTTTAGGATCCACTAAATAGGACTGTCCGTAGAACTCTCCTAGATTCCAAGGACCTTCCGTCCCTACACGATTAATGGCTCCCACGTAATAACCATTGGCGACTGCATGAGCAGGTTGTTCTAGTTTCCATAAATATTCCGATAACCCCGCTACAGTCGCTGAAGGATTAAAGACGATTTCAGCTCCATTCAACCCTAGTAATCTAGCTCCTTCAGGGAAATGGCGATCATAGCAAATATAAACACCCACTTTTGCAAACTGAGTATCAAAGACAGGATATCCTAAATTTCCTGGCTTAAAGTAATACTTCTCCCAGAATCCATTGCCATCATTTCCAACGCTGACTTGTGGAATATGGTGTTTGCGATATTTCCCTAGATAGGTTCCATCCGCATCAATGACGGCCGC
>JBFELW010000132.1:0-6340 GCA_041551995.1 Paenisporosarcina sp. | reverse complement strand
TCCTTTAAACCTGTTTTGTCACACAGTTCATATAAAACGCCAAAAGATGATTTAGGGTGTAAAAAGGCTACTTGTGCTCCTCCAGCACCCATTTTTGGTTGTTCATTTAAGATTCGAATTCCTTTTTCACGCAGTTCATTCATTCTGCTTTCTATTCCTTCAACGCCCAATGCAATATGATGAATTCCTTCACCTTTTTTCTCGATGAAAGAATGAATAGCACTTGCTGTAGACATAGGTTCAAGCAACTCTATTTTCACATTACCTGCGTCAATAAAGGCCACTCGAACTGCTTCAGATTCTACTTCTTCTATATGTAACAATTTCAAGCCAAGTGTATCTGTATAATAAGGGATTGTATCTTCTAATTTTTTCACTGCAATTCCAATGTGATCGACCTTTTTCAACATACCCACTCCCTTTTTTAACTCCACCATCTATTGTACCGATTTATATTTGAAAACTCCACCTCTTGAACATTTTTTCAATTCTGCTAAACTTATTTTAGTGATGTAAAGGAGTGTGTTTACATGCGTAATGATAAGTTTAGAAAATTCATCATATATACAATGATTATAATGATGGCTTTATCTAGTGTATTATTTGGCTTAAGTTTATTTTTCTAAATATTGGGCTTTGGTAAACGATAGTGTTATCCGTTACTTGTGAGGGGATTTCCGATAAACCTAAGCTCCTGTTTCTGTAATTTGCAGTGCTGACCTTCTTCGTTGCGAAGATTAGCGTCAAAAAACCTCTGACACTTATCTATCTTTCCTGTAGAAGGCCAGCTCGAATGATTCCA
Organism: Paenisporosarcina sp.; assembly: GCA_041551995.1. Lineage (GTDB taxonomy): Bacteria > Bacillota > Bacilli > Bacillales_A > Planococcaceae > Paenisporosarcina. The sequence continues at coordinate 5,538 of JBFELW010000132.1, read as the reverse complement.
CAGCGAGCACAATGGGACCAAGACTATTAACGCGTTCAATTTTGTCTGCGGAAATGGAGCAATTCCCCTTACGTTTATATTCAAATCAACAGCACTAAAAAATAAAAGACAACATCTAAGAGTATTTTTATTCCTTAGATGTTGTCTTTTTTTTCATATTAAACCCTATAAAATTTTGCTTGATTCGTAAATATTGTTCCATTTCCTCAATAAATTGATAGAGTGCAGCCATCGCGAGGAACTTGTCATGACTTTCTGGTAATGGCATTTTGGAGAATTCTTCTTTTACATGGTCTAACTTCTCAATGAATGCTTGTGCCGTGTTACCTGAATGGACATGTTTAGATAATTCTTCTATAAAATCTGCTACCAAATGAGATTGTGAAACTATAACAGGTAAAGCAGTTACTCTAGGTAAAACACGTTCAATAATTTCAAACTGTTGCTCTCTCATATCAAAGTATAAATAATGTAAATTTGTTCGACGATTTAAGTGATTCTCAACATCTTGATAAGCAAGCGCCTTTCCTTTTTCAATAAGTTCCGATCCTTTAAAGAGTTCTGCCCCATCCCAATCAGATTCTCCTTTGTGAAGATAAATAGCAATTTCATGAAATATTTTTGAATAGATTTTTTCTAATTCTAATCGATATTTTTTTAAATCACTCTCGATATCAGGCATGTACATATTGACTACCAATGCCACACCAAATCCAACTGTCATTAATTGAACCTCATTCCATAGAATGGATAAGGTAAAGTTTTGCGCATCAAACAAATGAAGTAATATGACAACACTTGATATAAAGCCATCTTGAAATCCGAGAGTAACAAGTGTAGGAATAAATAATAATAACAATAGCCCGAAAATTATTGGATCATAGGCGAGACCTTCAAAAAAAGCAAACGCAAAGATAAGTCCTATTATGCTAGCTATGACTCTGGAATAAACCGCTCGAAAGGATTTTCTTTTTGTTGGTTGTATACACAAAACAGTCAAGATAAAAGCTGAACTATAATGGTCCAAGTTTAAAAACATAGCAAGTAACATGGCGATACTTGCACCGACAGCTGTCTTAAGAGTCCGATAGCCAATTCTAAATGGTTTAAGATCCATTTCATTCATCCTCTTTCTATAGAAAAAAGAGCACTGGAATAGTGCTCTAATTTTAAGTTCATATAGAGGTTCATATTGAACACACTTTATAGTTCATCACAATGCTCTTCAAATAAAGCTTGAATGTGAGTGATAACAGACATAGGATCATGTCCTTCAATTTCGTGGCGCCCAATCTCCGCTACAGCCTGACCATCTTTTAGTAAAACAAATGATGGAGATGAAGGAAGGTGATCGTCACCAAACAACATACGTGCTTGTGCAGTTGCGTCTTTATCTTGTCCTGCAAAAACTGTAACTAAATGGTCTGGACGTTTGTCATAATGAACAGCATTAGCGGCTGCTGGTCTAGCGATTCCACCTGCACATCCACATACTGAATTAACCATTACTAGTGACGTTCCTTTGCGAGCGAACGCTTGTTCCACTTCTTCTGCAGATGTTAATTGCTCATATCCGCTTGCTTCCATTTCACCACGTGCTTGGCGTACTATATCATTCATTAATAAATTAAAATCCATGTTCATTCAAAAGACCCCTTTCAAAACTTCACTTCTAATCATAGCAGTTCATTTATTGACAAGCAAAAAAGAGAGTTACTTGTGTTTATTAAATAGATGTTCAACCGCCTGAGAAACGGTAACATTTTCTCGCAATATAGATTCTTCTAGTGATTTAACTTGAGATTTCCGTGCAGGTAGGCCATAAAAATCATCCATTAATCGATCAGAAATCATCCTATGAAACCACTCAATTGTTTGTGACTGACGACGTGTGTCCCAAAATCCTTCTTTCGAGAGGGTATCTTTAAAGGATGAAATTAAATTCCAAACTTCCTCAATTCCTGTTTTTTCTAAAGAAGAAACAGGGATTGCTGTTGTTGTCCATCCAGGGCTAGCCGGTTGGAGGAAATGAAGAATTTGCTTATATTCTGCCACGGTCTTTTTAGCCAATTTCAAATTATCACCATCTGCTTTATGCACGACAAGTAAATCGGCTAGTTCCAATATGCCTTTTTTCATGCCCTGTAATTCATCACCAGCTCCTGTTAATACGAGTAGTAAAAAGAAATCAACCATTCCACGAACAATTGTTTCACTTTGCCCTACGCCAACAGTTTCAATCAGTATGACGTCATAGCCACCAGCCTCGCATAATAGCATGGTTTCACGTGTCTTTTTATGAACACCACCGAGGGTTCCAGCAGTTGGAGATGGCCGAATGAATGCATGAGGATGCTTCACAAGTTCCTCCATTCTCGTTTTATCACCTAAAATACTACCGCCTGAAATACTTGAACTTGGATCAATCGCTAGTACAGCTACTTTATAACCTAGTTCACATAAATAGAGCCCAAATGTTTCGATAAACGAACTCTTCCCTGCCCCTGGTACACCAGTTATGCCAATGCGAATACTATTACCGGTTAGAGGTAGGAGCTCCTGTAATAATTGTTGACCTGTTTTCTTGTCTTCGTAAACCGTACTTTCTAATAAGGTTATTCCTTTTGCTAAATGGAACCTTGAACCTTGACGAATTTCACGGGCAAAATCATCAACAGAAACCTGTTTTTTCTTAGAACGTTTAAACTGTTTTCTAGTTGTTTGTTCCAAGCCATCATGTTTTGATTGAAGTCCTTTCATAACATGCATGGCACTTTTCTGTTGGTCTTCTGGTCGATCCATTATTCCGTCACTTCCTCGTAACCGAGACGTTGATAAATTTTCTCCACCACTTTTTCAGCTGCAACTGGTATGACCGTACCTGGACCGAATATGACTGAAGCTCCATTCTCACGTAAGAAAGCGTAGTCTTGAGCAGGTATTACTCCTCCAACAACGATTAGAATATCTTCCCGTCCAATTTTCTTCAACTCGCTTAGTAGTTCAGGAACCAATGTCATATGTCCGGCAGCGAGCGAACTAACCCCAATAACATGGACGTCGTTTTCTGCAGCTTGTCTAGCTGTTTCTTCTGGTGTTTGGAACAATGGACCAATATCGACATCAAAACCTAGATCGGCAAATGCTGTTGCAATAACTTTTGCTCCTCGATCGTGTCCGTCTTGACCCATTTTAGCAATCAAAATTCTTGGGCGACGTCCCTCGTTCTCTTTAAAGCCTTTTGTCATGTCTTTGACATGTTGAATCTCTTCTTCATTCGTGAAGTTTGAACTATATACCCCACTCACTGAACGAATCACCGCCTTATGTCGACTTGACACCTTCTCAATTGCATCTGATATTTCACCAAGAGTTGCTCGTACTCGAGCAGCTTCAACTGCACATTCCAGCATGTTTCTTTCTCCTGTTTCAGCTGCTTTCGTAAGGGCTGTTAACGCGCTATTTACTTCTTCTGCATTTCGAGTTTGTTTCATTTTCTCTATACGATCGATTTGCTTTTGTCGCACAACCGTATTATCAATATTTAAGATATCAATAGGATCTTCTTCTTCGAGTCTGAATTTGTTTACCCCTATTATGATTTCTTTACCTGAATCAATTTGTGCTTGTTTTTTTGCAGCAGCTTCTTCAATCTTCATTTTAGGCAAGCCCGTTTCTATTGCTTTTGCCATCCCGCCGAGATCTTCAATTTCTTTAATCAGTACCCATGCTTTCTCCATTAACTCATCTGTTAATTTCTCAACTGCATAAGACCCACCCCAAGGATCGATTACTTTTGTCATCATCGTTTCCTCTTGCAAAAACAACTGCGTATTTCGTGCAATTCTTGCAGAGAAATCCGTAGGTAATGCAATCGCTTCATCTAATGCATTGGTATGAAGTGATTGCGTATGACCCATTGACGAAGCGTTCGCTTCGATTAATGTACGCGTTACATTATTAAACGGATCTTGTTCAGTCAAGCTCCAGCCAGACGTCTGCGAATGCGTACGTAAAGCTAATGATTTAGGGTTTTTCGGTTCAAAAGTTTGCATCATTTGTGCCCAAATTCTTCTTGCTGCACGCATTTTTGCCACTTCCATAAAGTAGTTCATGCCGATTGCCCAAAAAAATGATAGCCGTGGTGCAAATGAGTCAATATCAATTCCAGCTTGTAAACCGGTTCGAACGTATTCTAAGCCGTCTGCAAGTGTATAAGCTAATTCAATATCTGCAGTAGCACCTGCTTCTTGCATATGATAGCCAGAAATAGAAATCGAGTTGAATTTCGGCATATAGCTAGATGTATATTCAAAAATATCAGCAATAATTTTCATCGACATTTTTGGAGGATAAATGTATGTGTTTCGAACCATGTATTCTTTTAGAATGTCATTTTGTATCGTGCCTGCCAGTTGTTGAGGTGATACGCCTTGTTCTTCTGCTGTTACGATATAAAACGCTAATATCGGTAAGACAGCACCGTTCATTGTCATAGAAACAGACATTTGATCTAAAGGGATTCCGTCAAATAGAATTTTCATATCTTCAATTGAGTCAATAGCAACACCGGCTTTACCTACATCTCCTGTAACACGGGGATGATCAGAATCATACCCTCGATGCGTTGCTAGATCGAATGCTACGGATAGACCTTTTTGACCCATTGCCAAGTTACGTCGATAAAAAGCATTACTTTCCTCAGCTGTTGAAAAACCTGCATATTGGCGTACGGTCCATGGCCGTGATACATACATCGATGGATAGGGTCCTCGTGTATTTGGTGCTAAGCCAGGGAAATCAGACATATGAGAAAGGGATTCAACATCTTTTTTGGCGTATCTAGAAGAAAGAGTAATCCCTTCATTGGTCAAAAAAGTCTCCTTTTTTAAAGGTGCCGAAGATTCTTGAGCAATAAAGTCATCCAATTGAACATCTTTAAAATTAGGCTTGCTCATTATTCAACCCCTCCTTTTGTACATGAATCAGCTGTTGCATTTTGTCAATTAAGTTTTGACCGGCATAAATCGTGCCATTTAAACCAAGAGAATGCCAACTACCCTCTTCTGCGAATTTTCCAGCAACATCAATAATCACTCGATTAGTTGATGCCAAGCTTAAAAATTCCGGCAGAACTTCTTTTGACACTTCATCTTTTCCTGCAAGAACGACGTATGAGTATCCATTTGTTTTAGCCCATCGCCACGCATCACTTGCTGTATGAAAAACGGGACTTATGTCTGGATTCAATCCTCCGGCTTGTAAAAAGCCTTGAACAAAGTCTACACGTGGTTTAACTTCTTTCAATACACCGAACGAAAGAATCGCACTCTTTAGAGGAGTAGATTTAAAATAAGCACGAAGCGTTTCAAAAGGAATTGAGAGCCGATCAATGTGTTCATCTACACGTGTTAGAGGCAATTCATCTACCGGGTTTGAATAAACATTCGTCCCAATAAGTGATGATTTTCGTTTGGCCATAGCTTGCATGCGCATAGTTTGAGTTTCTTTAGCTAAGTTTATCAAATAACCAAGTTG
>JBFELW010000131.1:0-6343 GCA_041551995.1 Paenisporosarcina sp. | reverse complement strand
GCCAACAACACCAACAAGCTTGTCATGATTGAAAATAAAATTTTCTTTTTCATCTTCGCCTAACCCCCTATCTCTCTACTATCTTTGACGTAATAATAAGGGTAAATGTTCCACTTAGCACGACTTATTTTTTGATTAATCTGAATATAATTGACTTACCCGTATAGTTATACCGCCTTCTAACACGTTTTCAATTGCTACAAAAGAGTTTTTTAATGAAAAATAGACATCCAATTAATATGCTAATTGGATGTCTACTTCGGGCTTTCATTACTTATTCATAGCCACAAAGGGTATACCTATTCTAGATTTCCTCAATGGTTGTTCCAGGTTCATCATACGTAACATAAGTTCCAGCAATCATATCATGTAAAGATCGTTTATCTTCACGTATCCCTACCATAAATGCACTAACGATCGCAGCAATACCTAATGTTACAACATACACAAGTCCACCTACTATATTTCTTAGAAGCATCGTCCCAATGCCAAGTTTCTCGCCATTAACCTTTACAATCCGAACACCTACAATTTTCTTTCCTACCGTATACCCATACCAAAATATAGGTACCAATAATGGATACATAAAGTTTAATGTACCTGTTAACCAATTATCCTCAAAACTTCCCGTCATTAAATAGGCAATGAAGGCAAGTGGTAGACCAATAATTAAGGCATCCAATATAGCTGCACCTAATCTTATCCAAAACCCAGCTGGATTATTTATCATCATACTCCCCTTTTCTCTTTGTATTCATCTATAATTCTACCAAACCTACCTATTATCAGGTATAAATTTCTCTGATATTGAAACTTTATGTCGAAAAATGGATTTACATTTCTATTGGTGCTTGTATTCCGAGTAATCTTAATGCTTCTTTTAAAACGGTAGCCACACACTGTACCAACGAAACTCGGTACTCCAGGAAATCTTGGTCTTTAAGTATCTGGACATTTCCATAAAACGAATTAAACCGTTGTGCCAAATCCACTGCATATTTCGCAATCAATGATGGATCAAAATCAGTTGAAGCCCGGGTCACGACGGTTGGAAATTGCTCTAGACACTTTATGATTTCCCATTCCAAATTATTAACATCATTCACGTGAAGTTCATCTATATCTCCTGCTTTTCTTAAAACTGAGCACGCTCTGGCATGCGTATATTGTACGTAAGGTCCAGTTTCCCCTTCCGTTTGCAACATCTTCTTTAAATCAAATTCAATATCATGGTTTCGATGTTGTTTGAGGTCACTAAAGAGGATAGCCCCCACTCCCACTGCTTCAGCTACTTCTTTTTTATTCACCAATGTAGGATTCTTTCCTTCTATAGTAGACTTTGCTAAATGAATCGCTTCTTTTAACACTTCTTCTAATAAAACAATCTTCCCTTTACGGGTCGATAATTTTTTACCGTCTTTTAAAATCAAACCAAAAGGAATATGCTGAATGGTTTCTGACCACTCATAGTCCATTTTCTGAAGTACAGCCTTTAACTGCGTGAAATGTAAGCTCTGTTCGTTTCCAACAACATATAAAGACTTGACGAAGTTAAATGTCTGCTTGCGGTCTAATGCCGCTGTAATATCTCGAGTGGCATACAAAGTTGCCCCGTCAGACTTTTTAATTAAACTCGGTGGCATATGTTCCCCTAAATCAACTACTAACGCCCCATCAGATTCAACCAGTAGATTTTTTCGAATTAACTCATCCACAACTGGCGTCATTTTATCATTGTAATAGGCTTCGCCGTGGGAAGAATCGAAAGAAACACCTAGCAAATCATAGATTTTTTGAAATTCGTTTAATGATTCTAAACGAAACCACTTCCACAGCGCTAATGCATCTGGATCCCCATCCTCTAAGGATTTAAAGGCAGCTCTACCTTTGTCATTTAACGAATTATCACGTTCCGCTTCTTCATGAAAACGTACATACAGTGCTAATAACGTTTGTATGGGAGCCTCTTGAACTTGCTTTTCATTTCCCCATAACCGATAGGCGACTAGTAACTTCCCAAATTGAGTACCCCAATCACCGAGGTAATTAATTTTCACGGGTTGATAACCGCTTTTTTCCAGCAATAAAGAGACGGAGTTCCCAATAACTGTAGAACGTAAATGACCCATAGAGAATGGCTTTGCAATATTCGGAGAAGACATATCAATCGTCACAACTCCATCTGCCCCTACATTTGAAGAACCATACTCGTTTCCTTGCGTAAGAATCGTGTTCAAGATGGATTGCGCAAATTCTTGTCGTTTCATAAAGATGTTTACATAGCCATTAACAGCCTCCGCTTTTTCAATACGTGGATCTTGAATCAGATTCACCAAATCTTCAGCAATCAACTTCGGAGACTTTCTCATCTTTTTGGCAAATGAAAAACAAGGAAGCGCGTAATCCCCTAAGTGACTATGCGTTGGCACTTCAATCATATGCTCATCAATAAACTCCGGTGTAACGTTTTGAAGAATTTCTACAACTTGCTGTTTCATATGAACGCCCCTCCCTGAAAATAAAAAAAGCCCTCGTCTCATTAAAAAATGAGACGAAAGCTTAACTTCCGCGGTACCACTCAGATTGCCCATAAAGGGCCTCTTTCTCATAACGGTGAGTCTCCGGCTAATAAAAGCATCTCCAAAGTGCGGTTCACAAATCATCTCAACTAGGCTCACACCATCCCCAGCTCGCTTAATCATCCGAATTTGCTACTCTCTTCATCCCAGATATTGTATTTCAATTTATCAAAGGAAATTGAACAAGTCAATCTATTTTTAAGTTTCCTTTTATCGTTTAGCTGCCTGTAGTCTTCGGAACTGAGCAACTTCTTTAAATAAAAATTGCCAAAATGCAACCAAAACAAGGTAGATCAGTGGCTGCGTATTTCATTGTAGATTTTCTTTTTCCATTGTAAAAATTCTTCACTCAGGACAATGGATTCATCTCTAGGTCTGGGAAAAGGAATGGTAAACTCCTTTTTAATTTTCGCCGGTTTTTCCGATAAGACAATGATCCGATCGGATAAATACAGGGCTTCTTCTATATTATGTGTGACTAACAAGATGGAGCGTTTGTCTTGTTCCCAAATAGAAAGTAACCAATTTTGCATCTCCAAGCGAGTAAATTCATCAAGAGCAGAGAATGGTTCGTCTAAACAAATGAGTGATTGTGGACTCAATAGACTGCGAATAAATGACACTCTTTGTTTCATCCCCCCAGATAATTCATTGGGATAAGCCTTTTCATAGCCTTTTAACCCAGCTTTTTCAATCATCTGTAATGCTTCTATTTCACTTTCTCTACCGATAATTTCTCCACCTAGCAGAACATTGTCAAGTACTGTCCGCCAGGGTAATAGTGAAGGTGATTGTGGTGTATAGCTGATTGATCCTCTTTGGCCATTTATTCGTTTTCCATCCATCTGGATATCTCCGGAATCAGGAGAATAGAGTCCTCCAATTAGATGAAATAACGTACTCTTTCCACTTCCTGAAGGTCCTACTATTGTAACGAATTCACCTTCATGTACTTGAAAAGATAACTCGTCTAGTACCTTATTGTTATTGAATGATTTCGTCATATTTTCTATGCTAAGCTTAATACCCATTATTCTTCTCCCCCTTAGGCTTCCCTTTCACCATCTTCTTCTCTAATGAAGAAATAATAGCGAAGAAGGTTAAGCTTAAAACCATAATGAGAAAAATTGCCACAAAGACACGTTCTGTCCGAAATGAAGAGGACGCAAGAGTCATATAGACCCCGATACCTTCTTTTGCACCTAGCCATTCTGAAATAACAGCTCCCATGACACTATAGGTTGCTGCAATTTTTAGACCAGAAAATATCGATGGCAATGCGTATGGCCACTCTACTATCCAAAAAATTTGTTTGTTTGAAGCCCCTGCCATTTTCATATAATGCATAAGTTCAGTGCTCGTTTGTCGAAATCCACCCATCGCGGCAATGGTGATGGGGAAAAAACAAACTAACGTGATGATAATAATTTTAGGTAGAAGGCCAAATCCAAACCAGATAACTAACAATTGGGCCAATACGATGATGGGAATGTTTTGTGACAATATGATTAGTGGATAAAACGCCTCTTTAAGTTTTGGTAAGCGATGTAAACTAACCGCAACTAGCAAGCCAACAGTGCTACCTATTAGTAAACCCATAAATGACAGTCGTATAGTTGAAATTAAATGGTGACTGTAAGTGGACCAGCCAGTTATAGCCTCAGCCAATATTTGAGTCGGAGCCGGCAGAAGCCATTTCGGGATTTCAAATAACCAAGTGGATAGTTGCCATAGTAAAATTAAGAGGATGAGGACCAATACTGGTCTCCATCCTCTATATAAAATTTTCATGACCGGTATTTTTCAGTCAATTTATCCATAGAAACACCGCTTGGTTGATAGAGGATTTTCACTTGAGAAATGACATTTACACAGCCAGAATCTATCATTTTTTGATTCATCTTCTCGATTACGGAGAAAATTTCTGTCAAATTCCCCTCCATGGTTGTTTCGAGAGGATGGACTTCATAACGTATTCCAGACTCCTGAATGATGGCAATTGCTTCTTCTATAAACGGGATTGAATCTTCCCCATTTCTTGTTTTTGGTATAATTTGAATGCTGACTAAAGAGTTAATCATCTATTCATTCTCCTTTTTTGGTAAAAACTCATTCGTAAAGGCTTTTTCTGCTTCAAACTTGCCTTCTAACAATTCATTCTCGCTCATCCAATTTGCATAGTTTTCCCAAACTGACTTCTCTTGTATACCCCATTGTGACCCATCATCCTGATACTTTGGTGATAACCATTTCTGGCTTGCTTTAACCAATTCAGGATCTAAATCTGGAACAGCCTTGATTAAAACATCCGCCGCTTCTTGTGGATTGTCAATTGAGTATTCATATCCTTGCGAAGCTGCTGCTACAAATGCACGCACAGTGTCGGGATCTTCTGCAATTAACGCCTCATTCGTAATCAAAATAGGTGTATAGTAATCTAGCTTGTCTGAGTAATCAGCCAGGTACTGCATATTCAATTCCTCTCCGCGAAGTTCTGCTTCAATTCCTGTCCATGCGTAATAGATCCACGCAAAGTCAACATCTCTTTTTACAGCTGTAAAAAAGTCTGTATCACCTGTATTAATAATATCCACTTTCTCTATATCAGCATCTTCTTGCTTCATTAAAGAGGCAATCACTGCTTTTTCGACTGGCGCACCCCATCCTCCATAAGCTTTACCTTCATAATCTTTTGGTGAGGTAATGTTCTTTTCTACTGGGGATGCAAAGCCCGATGTATTATGTTGAATAACAGCAGCAATTGAAACAATTGGTATATCTTGCACTCGTGCTTCAGTTAAGGATTCCTGATATCCAACTCCAAATTCTGCCTTACCTGCAGCTACTAGCTGGTTAGCACTCGCTTCACCTGGCATAATAATTTCAACATCAAGACCGTTATCTTTAAAGTACCCTTTTTCTTTTGCAACATATAACCCTGTATGATTTGTATTTGGCGTCCAATCTAATACCAATGTCACTTTCTGTAACTTGTCTATTTCTTCATTTTGTTCCGTGCTTTGGTTGTCAGTATTTCCACAGGCTGTTAGCAGTAGAGCAATTAGTAGTAATCCTATCCATTTTTTCATCATCTTTTCTCCCCTTGTCTTTTCTATTAAAAGCATTAAACGATGGAACGAAAAGGTGGAAACATATTCACAAGATACTTGATCAGTCACTTACTTCTAGTGAAAATCATTTAACATTGGCTAGTCTTTGAAACATCTTTTTTTCATATAAAAAAGCACCTCTAGGTAGGTCCCTAAGGCGCATATCAACACAAATAAGAATGTTTAGATATGTTTCCTACGCTGGTATTAACCAGATCAGGTTCCAAGGGTTTGTATCTTAAGGATACGGTCTCAACCAGCAACACTGGCCCCCCCACATGTTTCAGTTATAAAGTTCGTTTAATACTTTGTACTGTTAACTTTGCCACACATTTGGTTCAGTTACAAGAGATAGAAATAACATTAACCAAGTGTTTCTCATCTTTTTGGCAAATGAAAAACAAGGAAGTGCGTAATCCCCTAAGTGACTATGTGTTGGCACTTCAATCATATGCTCATCAATACTCTCTGGTGAAACGTTTTGAAGAATTTCTACAACTTGCTGTTTCATATGAACGCCCCTCCCTGAAAATAAAAAAAGCCCTCGTCTCATTAAAAAATGAGACGAAAGCTTAACTTCCGCGGTACCACTCAGCTTGCCCATAAAGGGCCTCTTTCTCATAACGGTGAGTCTCCGGCTAATAAAAGCATCTC
>JBFELW010000130.1:0-6398 GCA_041551995.1 Paenisporosarcina sp. | reverse complement strand
ATGAGTTTGAAGTGAAAGATTCCTCAGAGCACTCATTTATGCGTGCGGTAGAAGCAACTGAAATCATGTATCAAAAACATAAGTCTCTAACCAATGCAGGTACTTATTTATTTCAAATGTGGTTTGTTTTGATCGAGCGTGGCATTGATAAAGAATACACATTTAAAAATCCGAGAGCATTAGCCGGCTCTGCTGTTTACATGTTCCAATCCTCCCGTGATCAAGGGGTTACAAAAAAAGATATCTCAGCCGAGTATGATGTGGCACCTGCAACTCTTACAAAATACGTAAATGAGTTAATAAAATTTTTGCCTTTGTTCGATTCGTAGGCAAAAAAGTTGAACGTATCGGGTGATTCTTATACGATTTATTGTAGAACAATGTTTTAGGAGGCCTTTCCAATGACTGAAGAAAAAATTTATGATGTTGTGATTATCGGGGCAGGACCCGCAGGAATGACAGCAGCGGTATATACATCACGTGGAAACTTATCTACTTTAATGATTGAGCGTGGAATTCCAGGTGGTCAAATGGCTAATACCGAAGAAGTAGAAAACTATCCTGGTTTCGATCATATACTTGGACCAGAACTTTCGACAAAAATGTTTGACCATGCGAAAAAATTCGGTGCAGAATATGCTTACGGAGATGTAAAGGAAATCATCGATGGAGAAGCATATAAAATAATTAAAGCTGGTGGAAAAGATTATAAAGCCCGTGCAATTATTTTAACTACAGGTGCCGAATATAAAAAAATGGGTGTCCCGGGTGAAACTGAACTTGGTGGTCGCGGAGTTAGTTATTGTGCAATCTGTGATGGAGCATTCTTCAAAAACAAAGAATTAGTTGTTGTTGGAGGAGGAGATTCAGCAGTTGAAGAAGGTGTATATTTAACTCGTTTCGCAAGTAAAGTAACGATTGTCCACCGTCGTGATGAGCTACGTGCACAAAAAATTCTTCAAGAACGAGCATTTTCTAACGATAAAGTTGAATTCCTATGGAATCATACTGTTCAATCAATCAACGATTCAAATGGTAAGGTAGGAAGCGTGACGTTAAAATCAACTGTGGATGAATCTGTACAAGAATTTAAAGCGGACGGTGTATTTATATACATTGGTATGCTACCTTTAACAAAACCATTTGCAAACTTGGGAATCCTAAACGAAAATGGATATATTTTAACGAATGATCAAATGGAAACAACAATTCCTGGTATCTTTGCAGCTGGAGATGTACGTGAAAAAACATTGCGTCAAATCGTAACAGCTACTGGAGATGGAAGTGTCGCAGCTCAAGCCGCACAACACTATATAGAGGAATTACATGAAAAGTTAAGCAATAAAGCTACTAATGCTTAATTTAACAATTCTTTAATCCATCTGTAATACCGTTGCAACATAAAAGGTGTATATTGAAGATAGTAAATTGACCCCCTTTTAATAGCAACATTTTGACAGGCTGTTTCTCGATGTAAATCGAAGAAGCAGCCTCTTTTTTATTTCTTCTGCTAACACGAATATCCCTATCCCTTATAGCTTTTTTTATGAACTTTTTGATATGGTCATCTTTTAAGTTGTATAATGGAAGAAGTGAGTCTACTTAGATGTGGAGTGTAGAACGTGCAGCGAATAGCGAATTTAATTGTAGTTAAAAACAACCAAGTATTATTGCTAAAAAAACCTCGAAGAAATTGGTATGTGGCTCCTGGCGGTAAAATGGAAGAGGGAGAGTCCATTTATCTGGCGGCGATACGGGAATTTGAGGAAGAAACAAATACCCATCCATTACATCCACACCTAAAAGGCGTGTATACAATGGTCATTCAAGAGAATGGTGAAGTGGTAGATGAGTGGATGCTCTTTACTTTTGTTGCATATGATTTAGATGGAATTCCTTTTGAAGTGACAAATGAAGGGATTCTCGAATGGCATTCGGTTGAGGATTTGGCGCACTTGCCAATGGCCGAAGGAGATCGTACAAATCTTCAATTTGCTGTCTCAGCTAAAGGCGTTCAATATGGAACTTTTGTATACACAACGGATTTCGAGTTATTAAAAGAAGATATTCAAGTATCAGATGAAGGGGAGAATCAGTAATGGATGAACCACAAACTCAAGATTCGGAATTAGTCATTATTACAGGTATGTCTGGGGCAGGTAAAACTGTAGCCATACAAAGTTTCGAAGATCTCGGGTTTTTCTGTATTGATAATTTGCCACCTGCTCTATTAACAACTTTCTTAAAGTTAATGAAAGAGTCTGGGAAAGATATGAACCGGATAGCTGCCGTAATGGATATGCGCGGCGGAGATTTGTTTGATTCACTGATTGGTGCACTAGATGATATGGCGAAAGAGAACGTAATTACACCTAAAATTTTATTTTTAGAAGCAAATAATGAAACTCTAGTTCGGCGTTATAAGGAAACAAGACGTTCCCACCCATTGGCACCAGCAGGTTTACCACTCGAAGGGATTGCAAAGGAAAGGTTATTACTTTCTGAGTTAAAAGGACGCGCTCAATTTATTTACAATACATCAAAATTAATGCCAAAAGATTTGAGAGAGAAAATTCAAGGCGAGTTTTCATCTGAAGATAGTTCTACATTTACGGTGAATGTGATGTCGTTTGGTTTCAAACATGGCTTGCCAATCGATGCTGATTTAGTATTTGACGTTCGTTTTCTTCAAAATCCTTACTATATAGAAGAACTTCGATCAAAAAGTGGTTTAGAGCCTGATGTTTCCAGCTATGTGTTAAAATGGCCAGAAACTCAAACTTTGATTGAAAAGTTAGCAGATTTGTTCCTATACATGATTCCCCAGTACAAGCGAGAAGGTAAACGACAATTAGTCATTGCATTTGGTTGTACAGGTGGTCAACACCGATCTGTTACCTTAGCTGAATACTTCGCAAACTTATTTCAAGAAGATTTTCAAACTGTAATTACACATCGCGATATTAAACATAGAAAGGGCTGATGGAATGGCACGTTCCAAGCGCCGGAAACGGATTGTAATCATCGGTGGTGGAACGGGACTGTCCACATTGCTCAGGGGACTTAAAAAATTCCCTGTCGATTTAACAGCAATTGTTACTGTGGCTGATGACGGTGGAAGCTCTGGCCGTCTTAGAGATGATTATGACATTCCTCCTCCTGGAGATATAAGAAAAGTAATGGCAGCACTTTCCGATGTTGAACCATTAGTTGAAGAAATGTTTCAGTATCGATTTAGCTCGTCAAATGATTTAGGTGGACATTCCCTCGGTAACCTCATGCTTACCGCCTTGACCGATATTACTGGTGATTTTTCACATGCAATTCGAGAAATGAGCCGTGTATTAAATGTGCATGGAACCGTATTACCAGCAGCTAATCAACGAATTACATTACATGCAGAACTTGAAGATGGAACCATTGTTACTGGAGAGTCAAAAATACCGACTTACAATCAACGTATTCATCGTGTTTTTCTATCACCTACCGATGTGAAACCACTTCAAGATACAATTCGTGCTATCATGAGAGCAGATTTGTTGGTGTTTGGCCCAGGAAGCTTATATACAAGCATTTTGCCGAATTTAATGGTAAAAGATATACGCAAAGCTATATTAGCTTCGAAGGCATTAAATGTCTATATTTGTAATTTGATGACTCAACCAGGAGAAACACATAATTACTCAGCAGCTGATCATGTTCGAGCTCTAATGTTCCACATGGGAGCACCATTTATCGATACAATATTATTGAATACTGATGAAGTTCCTTTATCTGTTCAAAAGATTTATGAACAAGAACAATCTAAGCCAGTAATTTACGACGAAGAAAGATTAAGTCAATTTGGTATTAAAGTTGTGAAAAAAGACATAGCTACTATTAGTGAAGGAGCTATTCGTCATGAAGCTACAAAGGTAGCCGAATGGCTCGTGCAATACACGGAATATCGTGAAAATCAAATAAGAAATAAATAATTAAGTATCTGCTGGGTGGAAAGGGGACTTAACCGTGTCATTTGCTTCTGAAACTAAAAAAGAATTAACACAGGCTGAAGCAGGGTCTTGTTGTTCAAAAGCCGAATTATCTGCACTTATTCGAATGAACGGGTCCCTTTCATTTGCGAATAGGCTATTAAGTCTTGATGTACAAACGGAAAATGCAGCTATTGCGAGAAGATTGTACACATTAATGAAAGAATTATATTCATATCGTATTGAATTATTAGTTCGTAAGAAAATGAGATTAAAAAAGAATAATGTGTATATTTGTCGAGTTCGTGATGGTGCAAAAGATTTACTGGAAGATTTGAAAATTATTTCTGATGATTTTCAATTTAACCACACAATTTCAAAAGAATTAGTGAAAAAGAAATGTTGTAAGCGTGCCTATTTAAGAGGAGCTTTTTTAGCTGGAGGATCTGTTAATAACCCAGAAACATCAGCATACCATTTAGAAATATATTCTTCATATAAAGACCATAGTGAAGCCTTAGTGGAACTCATGAATGGGTTTGGTTTGAATGGGAAAACAATTGAGCGAAAAAAAGGTTTTGTTACCTATTTAAAAGAAGGAGAAAAGATTTCGGATTTTCTAAGTATTGCAGGTGCCCACATGGCTTTGTTGAAGTTTGAGGATGTTCGCATATTACGAGATATGAGAAATAGTGTAAATCGTCTTGTGAATTGTGAAACGGCTAATTTAAATAAAACCATTAGTGCAGCAATGCGACAGGTGGAGAATATTCGTTACATCGATAATGTGATGGGAATCGACCAGTTACCTGAAAAATTGCGTGAATTAGCACGTCTCCGTGTAGAATATCAAGATGTTACGTTAAAAGAATTGGGTGAAATGGTATCAACAGGCACTGTCAGTAAATCTGGGATTAATCATCGTTTACGCAAGTTAGATGAAATTGCAGACTCTCTACGTGGTGGCGCTAGTTTTATTACAAAGTAATGATAGTTGTCGGAAACGTCCACATCAGATAACATTAGAAACAACGAAAAATGGAATGCATGTCAGGGGGAATGTTGAATGATTGAAAAACAAGTTGAAGTCACGTTGAAGTCTGGGTTGCAAGCAAGACAAGCTGCCCTTTTCGTCCAAGAAGCAAATCGGTACCAATCAGATGTATACCTTCAGAAGGATGAAAAGAAAGTAAATGCGAAAAGTATAATGGGTATTATGAGTTTGGCCATTAGTAAAGGTTCGAATGTGGTAATAAGTGCTGAAGGTTCTGACGAAGAACAAGCGGTATCTGGTTTAATTCAAATGATACAAAAAGAAGAATAGCTAGTTATTTAAAACCTCTGACAGTATACAGTCGGAGGTTTTTCATTTTGTGAAATAAGTAAATAAATGAACAATTGGAATTTACTTCTAAATAGTGTGATAAAATAAGAAAAACAAAAAGCAGTTAAATGCAGTAAAAAATAGTTATATCATAAGTTTTAAGAAACGATTACTATTTTAGGAGGGTCTTTTTGAATCATCATCATAACTGGGATTTGCGAATTGCTATGAAAGATGTACGACAGAGAATGATGAATAACTATGAAGTGAATAAAGAATTTGGAGTATTCCTTGGTGTAGAAACATTTATTTTTTCTGGGCTAGCTACCTACATCGGTATCACCTTTTTTAATTGGAATGGGTTTGCCACATTTATTTTATCCTTTGTTGCTATGATGGGCATTATTTTCTCTAGTTTTTATTCTACTTTGGCGTTAGTATTTTCTGTTGGATGGGCATACCTTGGTTATAAACTACTCCATGCGATCAGTACATATCTTTCGTAACTTCAATTATAGGTGTAGTCGGTTTTCTGTTGGCGTTTTTTATTAGTTCAAGTATAAGAAACGGTGATAAACCCATTTTTAGTTGAATCAAAAAAGTTTAGTAAATAGTAGCATTACGTATTGTAAACAATAGAAATTCATTGTTTACAGGTAAATAAAAATAGTCGTACCAACGAAATGAACCGTTGATACGACTATTTACGTAACGCCCTCGGCGAGAATCGAACTCACATTTTAAGCTTCGGAGGCTTACGTGCTATCCATTGCACCACGAGGGCAAGCGACTTTACTATTATACAAAGTTACTCCATACAATACAACTACACTTTTAAATAAGCGTAACATTTGACCTTCACTGACCATATTGTATATGATAAAGTTACAACTGAGTAAACAACTTCTCAGGATGTTAGAAAAGAATTCATGTTTGAAGGAGGCATTTGCAATGAACTTAATTCCTACAGTTATTGAACAAACTAGCCGTGGAGAACGCGCTTACGACATTTACTCTCGTCTTCTAAAAGACCGTGTCATTATGCTAGGGAGTGCTATTGATGACAATGTTGCTAACTCTATAGTGGCACAATTGTTGTTCTT
>JBFELW010000129.1:0-6402 GCA_041551995.1 Paenisporosarcina sp. | reverse complement strand
GTCGTCTTTATATAAATCGATAGTATCATCGTATTCATCATCATTATCATATTCTTCATCTTCATATTCATTACTCACATGCGAAGATGGATATATGCCTAATTCTCTTGCATCTGTTTCACTCTTGATATCAATTTTCCATCCTGTTAATTTTGCTGCTAACCGTGCATTTTGTCCACGCTTACCTATAGCAAGTGAAAGTTGATAATCAGGAACCACAACTGTTGTTGATTTTTCATCCTCATTAACTCGAACGTCCAATACTTTTGAAGGGCTTAAGGCATTCGCAACAAACACCACTGGATCGTCAGACCACTCAACAATGTCAATTTTCTCACCATTTAGTTCGTTGACGATTGTTTGGACACGGGACCCTTTTGAACCAACACAAGAGCCCACAGGATCTACTTCTTCGTTATGAGCTACAACAGAAATTTTCGAACGGTCGCCCGCTTCACGTGCAATGGATTTTATTTCAACAATACCATCGTAAATTTCTGGAACTTCCATCTCAAATAATCGACGTAATAAACCAGGATGGGTGCGAGATACAAAAACTTGAGGTCCACGAGTTGTACGTTCAACTTTTGTAATAAACACTTTAATGCGGTCATGTGGGTGATAAACTTCATTTTGAATTTGTTCATTAACAGGAAGAACAGCTTCAACTTTACCCAAACCAACATAAATATTACGTGCGTCAAGTCTTTCAACAATACCATTTACAATATCTTCTTCACGATCTACATACTCTTCATAAATTAACCCACGCTCTGCTTCACGAACACGTTGAGTAACAACTTGTTTTGCGGTTTGAGCAGCAATACGGCCAAAATTACGAGGTGTTACTTCTTGCTCAACAATATCCCCAAGTTCATAAGAAGGATTAATGATTTGAGCTTCTACTAAGGAAATATGAAGACGCTCATCTAATACTTCTTCCATTACGTCCTTACGTGAATATACAACCATAGTTCCATTGTCTAAATTTAAATCAACACGCACATTTTGTGCTTGATTGAAATTGCGTTTATAAGCTGTTACTAACGCAGCTTCAATCGCTTCAACTAGAACATCTCGAGAAATACCTTTCTGTTTCTCAAGTGCCGTTAACGCATCTAGCAACTCGCTACCCATTTTTCCTCACTCCTAAATTTACATTATGCTTATAATTTAATTGCTAATCGAGCAAATGCAATTTTCTCTTTTGTCAATTGAACTTTAATTTTTCTTGTTTTAACACGCACTTCTACCTCAAGTCCTTCTGGAGAATAAGAAAGAAGATGCCCTTCAAACTCCTTTTCCTTAAGTTCATTGACAGGAGCATATGTTTTCACATGAATATATTGTCCAATCGCTTTTTCGAAGTCGCTCTCTTTTTTAAGTGGACGTTCAGCACCAGGTGAAGAAACCTCTAAAAAGTAGTTTTGCTCAATCGGATCATTTGCATCTAAGATTTCGCTTACACGCTCACTTACAAGGGCACATTGTTCAATGTCAATTCCTCCTTGTGGTGTATCAATGTAAATACGTAAGAACCAATCTCTACCTTCTTTTAAGTACTCTATATCAACTAGTTCAAGGTTCAATTCTTCAACAATGGGCTTCACAAGCTGTTCTACTTCAATTATAATTTTGCTCATATATGCCTCCTACCGGATATTGTTTTGGACATTACAAACAGAAAAGAGCGGGAAATCCCACTCTTTTGTCGCGTACCTATCAACAAATTGTTAATCAAATCATAACATACTCTCACATGGCGTGCAAATCGCCACATCGTCGAACATTTCCATTTATCACTCTCAACATTTTCAACCCAAATCTAGAAACGTCGATCGCAATTCCACTCCTAATTAACAGACCTTAGAAAAGTGATAATTGATTTGCATCTGGCATTCCTTCTAAGCATCCTAATGTATCCATGTATTCAATTAAAGTCTTTGAAACACGTCCTCGTTGTTGTAAATCTTCTTTTGACAAGAATTCTCCAGCTTTTCTCGCTTCCACGATAGCCTTAGCAACATTGGTTCCAAGGCCCGGAATCGCATTAAACGGTGGAATCAATCCCATTCCATCAATAATAAAATCGGAAGCATGTGAACGGTATAAATCTACTTTCTTGAAATGATAACCTCGTTCGCACATTTCTAAAGCAATTTCTAGTACAGTCATTAAACTTTTTTCTTTCGGTGCTGCATCCAATCCTTTTGCATTAATTTCATCTAATTTGGCTCTAATTGAAGCGGAACCTTTCGTCATTGCATGTAAATCGAAATCAGCAGCGCGAACAGTGAAATATGCTGTGTAATATAGGATTGGAAAATGCACTTTGAAATAAGCGATTCGAACAGCCATTAAAACATAAGCCGCTGCGTGAGCTTTAGGGAACATGTATTTAATTTTCTTACAAGATTCGATATACCACACAGGTACACCGTTTGATTTCATATCGGCTTCAAATTCAGGGGTTAACCCTTTCCCTTTACGAACAGATTCCATGATTTTAAAGGCTAAAGAGGGTTCAAGGCCTTGGTAGATTAAATACACCATGATATCATCACGACATCCAATAACATCTGATAATTGACATGTTCCATTTTGAATCAATTCTTGCGCATTACTTAACCAAACATCAGTTCCATGGGATAAGCCGGAAATTTGAACTAACTCCGAAAAAGTGGAAGGTTTTGTTTCTTCTAACATTTGGCGAACAAAACGCGTACCGAATTCCGGAATACCTAGCGTTCCTGTTTTACAACCAATTTGTTCCTCTGTAACACCTAGAGAAGACGTCCCACTAAATATCTTCATCACTTCTGAATCGTCTGTTGGTATAGACTTCGGATCTATTCCAGATAAATCCTGTAACATACGTATAACTGTTGGGTCATCATGACCAAGAATATCAAGTTTCAGCAAATTGTCATGTATAGAGTGGAAGTCAAAATGTGTTGTCTTCCATTCAGAATCTTGTGCATCTGCTGGAAATTGAATAGGTGAAAAATCATAAATATCCATATAATCAGGTACAACAATAATTCCGCCAGGATGTTGTCCTGTTGAACGCTTAACTCCTGTGCACCCTTGCACTAAACGATCGATTTCAGCTCCACGAATGGTTAAGTTGTGATCATTCGCATATCCACGGACATACCCATAAGCGGTTTTTTCAGCTACCGTTCCAATGGTTCCTGCTCGGTATACATTATCTTCACCAAATAGAACCTTTGTGTAATTATGTGCAATTGATTGGTACTCCCCGCTAAAGTTTAAATCTATATCGGGAACCTTATCTCCTTTAAACCCTAAGAAAGTTTCGAATGGAATATCTTGTCCATCTTTTATATAGGGTATATCACATGACGGACATGATTTGTTAGGTAAATCGAAGCCGGAACTCACAGATCCATCATTGAAAAACTCTGCTTGTTTACATTCAGGACAGACATAATGAGGAGGCATTGGATTTACTTCTGTAATTTCCATTAACGTGGCAACTAGGGAAGAACCAACCGATCCACGTGAACCAACTAAGTACCCATCATCTAAGGATTTTTTCACTAGCTTATGAGAGATTAAATAAATTACCGCAAATCCATGACCTATAATGGATGTAAGCTCTTTTTCAATACGTGCTTCAACAATTTCTGGTAATGTTTCGCCGTATATTTGTTTTGCCATCGAATAACTTAACTCGCGAACTTCCTCATCTGCCCCTTCGATTTTCGGTGTATATAAATCATCTTTTATTGGTTTAATATCTTCTATTAATTTTGCAATCTTATTAGAGTTCTCTACAACTAATTGCTTTGCCGTTTCTTCTCCAAGAAAGTTAAATGCATCGAGCATTTCATTCGTCGTTCTAAAATGTACTTTTGGTAGTTTTGCACGATTGAGCGGATTTGCACCACCCATTCCACCTACTAAAATCTGTCTGAATATCGCATCATTCTCATTCACATAATGAACATTGCCTGTTGCTACAACTGGTAATGACATTTTTTTGCCAAGCTTCACCATTTTTCGAATGATGTCTTCTAAATTCCATTCATCACGTACTAACTCAAGCTCAATTAAATGTGAATAAGCTTCTTTCGGAAACACTTCTAAGTAATCGTAAAATTTTGCAATCTCTTCTACTTCTTCTGGTGATTTCTGCATTAGTCCTTCGAAGACTTCACCTTTATCGCAACCGGATCCAATTAGTAAGCCCATACGATGCTTTGTTAGTACGGAACGAGCTATTCGAGGAACACGGAAAAATGAATTCATATGAGAATAGGAAACTAGTTTAAATAGATTTTTCAATCCAATTTCATTAGTTGCAAGCAATGTACAGTGAGAAGGTCGAGCTCGTTTATACGCATCGCCATTTCCCGTTTGATGATTTAATTCATCGTGATAAAGGATTCCTTTTTGATCTGCTTCTTTTAATAATATCAACAATAAATAACCTGTTGCTTCACAGTCATAAATCGCTCGATGATGTTGAGTTAAATCAATATTAAACTTTTTAGCTAATGAGTTTAAACGGTGATTTTTCATTTCTGGATGTAAGAATCTCGCTAATTCTAACGTGTCTATAACCGGATGAATTGTATCTTGAAGACCACATTTTTTATATCCTACGTACAGGAAACCCATATCAAATGATGCATTATGGGCGACCAAGATACTGTCACCTATCCAATCATGGAATCTTTTGATGACGTCCTCTATTTCAGGTGCATCTTTCACCATGTCATCAGTTATTCCCGTCAACTCAATCGTCGTAGCAGATAATGGGTGATGGGGGTTTGAAAAGCTTTCAAACTTGTCTATAACATTCCCGTCTTTTATTTTGACAGCTGCAAGTTCAATTATCGAATCATAAACAGCAGACAGACCCGTTGTCTCAACATCAAAGACGACATAAGTAGCATCTGATAATAAGCGGTGCTCTTCTTCATAAGCAATAGATACTCCGTCATTTACTAAATAGGCTTCTAAACCATAAATGATTTTAATTCCATGTTTCTTACCTGCAGCGTATGCATCAGGAAACGATTGAACCCCTGCATGGTCAGTAATTGCAATAGCGGGATGCCCCCATTTCGCAGCTTGACCAACAAGTGCATCCACTGAAGATACGGCATCCATTTGACTCATCGGTGTATGTAAGTGAAGTTCAACTCGCTTACTATCTTCAGGTGAAGTGTCTTTCCTGGAATCTACGCGAATTTCCATTATATCTTGCGCCATGACAATCAAGTCCCTAACAAATGTATCGTTTTGAACTGAACCTCGCGCTCTTAGCCATGTTCCTTTTTTTAGTAAGGTCATTAATTCAGCGTCATCTTTGTCTCGAGAAAACATTTTGACAAGTATGGAATCAGTATAATCTGTAATTTTCACGGTTAATAAAGAGCGACCACTTCGAAGCTCTCTTACTTCCACATCAAATACAAATCCTTCAATTGTTATTCGGCGTTCTTCATCTTGGATTTGCTTAATTTCCATAATTGGTTCACCAGCTTTAATTGGTGTTCCTAATTGAAAAGGTCCATTAAGAGTAGCTCCTGAAGATGATTGACGCTCTACTTCACGTTTTTGCATATCGGCTAAAGCTTTTTTACCTAGCTCTTCTTCTTCAAGTCGACGTTGTTGCATGAATGCTTGTTGTGCTTCAGCATGCTCAGCAGCTTCTTCTACAATCTTAAAATCAACAGGCATCGTCGGAAATCCATAAGAAGCATAAACTGCAGTGATTTTTTCTGCATATTTCATCTTTAAGGTTCGGTGTTCTAACTCTAATGCACAAGTTAGTAGAACTGTTTGCCCATTAAAACTTGGTTTTTGAGAAAATAAACGATTTCGTAAAGGCGGTGACATATCATCGATTTCTTCTAATATGACTGGCCAATAATTGCTTATTAAATCACTCGTTACTTCACTTTCTTCACATTCAATAATTAATTTCACATCTGCAATTCCAGCAAACTTTTCACGTAGTCTCGTTTGCATAAGTTGAAAGACTTCAAATGGCAGGACGCTTTTAACCTGTACCATAAATTTCCAGAGGCGTTCTTTTTTGTGAACAGTCATTCTATTTAAGTAGGCAGACTCAAAATAAGGTATGTATTGATCGTCTGTTAATTCTAATTGCAAAAGCAACTGTTGTAATCTTTGTTTCGCTTCCGGGGTTCGACTCATGCTATAAGCCTCCTATCTTTGTAGAATGAGAAAGGAAGACCATAATACTCGGTCTTCCTTTCTTACTATGCATTTAGTGAGCGAAAGAATGTTTGCAGATGATCTATGATCTCTTCTTTATTCCATTCAAATGATTCACCAGTTCGGCGAATTTTCACTTCTACAATGCCTTCAGTAGCTTTTTTACCAATCGTAATTCGAATTGGC
>JBFELW010000128.1:0-6410 GCA_041551995.1 Paenisporosarcina sp. | reverse complement strand
TTCGTATATGGTCCGCCATGCGCTGAATAGATATTAGGATCATTCAATACACATGTTGAATTTTCTTGTGTATCCCAATAAAAATCACATTGACGCGAATATTCTATCACTACCTTTTTAAATGATCCTGGAAGCTCAAACCCAATAATATTTTCAATCTGCAGTACGTCACTTTCTGATGCAGGTTGATCAATAAATAGATCCCCTTTTCCGCCCTTGTTTTTAATGGAATTAAGTGTTGAAAGTAGAATTTCACTCCAATGAGAATATTCTATAGTTTCTTGTTCGTACCTATTCTGTTCTGGCTCTGATTTTTTGTTTTTTGATGTATAAACTTCCCCTTCGAACCTGACCCATTGAGGCAACTCTTTAGGATCATTTGAAATCTCCCTATTAAATCGCATATTAGAATTCAGAAATTCTAATCCTTTTTCTGTAAGAGTATATGTATTTTCAATACGCCCCTTTAGGACTGAAATATAATTCTTCTTTATAGCCATATTCAGAAAATCCCGAAACTCAGATACATCAATATTGTATGTTTTGTGTGAAAAAGATTCTTTCTCCAGTATTTTTCTTAATACACTAAATAGTAATCTCACTCTAAACACCTCTATTTTCTTTTAAAATCAGACATTCTTGAGCTCCGAACTTTCCTTTTGGTAGTTTTGACAAGTTATTTTATATTCCTCCTTATTGAACTAACCTTCTTCGTTAGTACAATAAGTTCAACAAAAAATGCGTTAATCCTTCTTGGATCAACGCACTCGTTAGTTGAAGAGTATACGAAGATAGGAAATTATTTTATTAATTCTTCTCCTGTTAAAATTTCGAATAGGTCCGCTGAATCGAGCATTGTTAATTTCACATATTTATCGCTATCGGTGACTATCTCTAGATTTTCACCATTTGGGCTAATCCAAAGTAAATAAGATGCTATTTTGTCTTCACTGCTATTCTTAGAAGGAAATTGAAATTGGTAGTCAGCATAACGTTCCATTTCTACCTTTGCATTTTCCCAATTAGCATTTTTCACTATATCTATCGCTTTAGTCACCTGTTTTCGTTGAGTGACTTCTTTGAAGTCTTCAAAAATATTTTCTTCTCCTGTTCGATTCTGCACAGTTATTTTTTGCCCTATCATTTCATTTACACAACCCGAACTAACTAACAGAACACTCAGTACAGAAAGAAGTAATAGTATTTTTTTCAACAGCTATGACCCCTTTATTATTATTTTCTTGTTGAACTAACCTGCTGCGTTAGTATAATAAGTTCAACAAAGAATGCGTTAATCCTTCTTGGATCAACGCACCCATTAGTTTAACAAAACCCTTTAACTCTCCCGTCTACATTGTATACGGCTTTCTTTTCCGGAAATACCTTTTTGTATTGTAACTTTATTTATTTTAACACCATTTTCTGGAGTATCAGTCAACGTGATATGGATTCTATCATAGGGAGCGTCACCATGATGGGCACTATAATTTAACGCACTTGCATGAACGATATGTCTTCTTGTATCGCCATCTATTCTTTCAACTTTATCTATTTTTGGACACATGATAAAATCTGAGTAAGTTTTATCGAGGTAGGAAGAATATCTGGTATATAATGTTTCTTCAAGTAACTCATCTTTTGGTACCCCAACACTTTCATATTTCCATCCTACCAGGAGCCAATCATACAGGTCTTGCGATTTTAATCGCACTTTCACTTGGTTCCGAGTATATATTACCTCACCATCTGCAATCGTGCATGTTTCTGTTTGGTTTTCGGAAATACAATTATAGGCAGGTTCGATAACCGCAACTTCCCCGTTTTTCATTTTTATTTTCAATATCGAGACTATGGGGGGGTTATTTAAATTTACCTCAGTTGCTCCTTTGGAAGGACTTGATGTGTTTATCCATTTAACAACCTTACTGATAATCACTTCTTCATATCCATCACTTTCCTTAAATAAACGAGATCCTCCGTTTAAACGGTTTACTTGAACAGATAAAACATCCTCTGTTTTTAATTTTGGTTGAATATTAGCCTTTGCTAATTGTATTGCGGAAAATAATCCAGCAAACACCGGGATTAGTACGATTAATCTTTTCACGATTTAACGCCACCTTTGGATGTAAGTATGTAGGTATTTTCCCCTCAACCTAATATTAAATACCTAAACAATCATTACAAAAAGGCTGATTTCTTTATAAAAATTTCATCATTTGACAGTCTCTGTTGTTGAACTAATCTGCTGTGTTTTTCTTTTCTTAAAGAAATTTTTTTCATGGTAGTTGAAGAAAAAAAGGGACTCTTATTAAAAGACCCGAAAGCCACCGTTATCTTAATTACACCCTCTTGAAACCTAAAGTATATTTCAATCGTACGAACAGGAAACTAATATCCTACTTTTTGTTCTGTCGATATACAATAAAAGTAAGTCCATTTTTATAAATGTAAAAATAAGAAGAACTGCTGTGGCTATTACTACTGCACGTGTTGTGTCCATTAGTGCCGACCAATCCTCAATTTTTACTAAATGATAATTATAGAAAATCTGAAAACTAAGTGAAATAGCACACGCACTAATGCTGATAACGGACAGAACGCCCCAATTCTTATGTTCATGTTTTTTATTTTGCATGAGATTAATAACTGGAAGTATCCAAGCGATTAGTCCAAATAAGAGACTGCCAATATTAAGCCAACCCATCATATCTAATCCCTCTTTCTATTTTTTATTGTTGTCTAACAATACTTAACGGTAAATTGTGGGAAAGGTTTCAAATATAAACACTAACCGTATTTAATTAACCTGTATTATTCAAAAATATGGCCCGATTACTGAACAACAGTTAAACAACACTCTTCAACTAAACGTTAGTAATAGGTAAGCATTTGAAGTTATCTCCAGCTTTTCCCCTACTCCGCACGGAACGTGCCAGTTTCCAAGCATTCCGCGTTCCATCTAGCGATGGTATTATTAATTATATTAATGAAATCCTTGTTGAACTAACTTGCAGGCGTTAGTAAATAAGTTCAACAAAAAGTGCGTTAATCCTTTTTGGATTAACGCACCAGTTAGGTGAAGAGGAAACTAACTTTACTTAACATTTATTCTCTTCCAAACTAACCGCTCCGATCATCCTGTTATAGCCTAGGGTCAACAGGGTCAGATTCCAACGCTAATGTCCCCAGCACACATTCGTGGACTCTTTCAATCGATTCTTTCAGAATATATCTTTCAACTCCTTCAATTCCCAACGCAAATTCTTTTAAAGCCAATTTTTGTTTTTTGCCTGTATTTCTATCTTTTAGTCTTTTTAGATTCTGTGGTAGTAAATAGTCCATCCCATAGATAATGTTCAGGTATTTTCTGCCTCTGACTTTTATCGCGGGTTGTAGTAGCTTACCTTTACTTCTCGCAATATAATATTCTGGTTTAATGACTATGCCTTCATGTCCATCACTTGTGATCTCTTTCCACCAGTTAATGACTTCTTCTTCACTTGCTTCATCGGTTATGACTTTGAATTCCGTCTCTACAAATATTCCGGATTGCTTTGCCAACTCACGGTTTTTCTCCATATGCCATGTATGAGGCTGATCAAAGAAGGTTTTATCGCTATGAGCTAACACATGAAATGGTGCTATTTGAATAGAATGAATATCTTCAATCTCCCAGCAATATTTTTGGAAGACATCACTAAAAATCTGTGCATTATTTAATTTTCCATTATACTCTTCGAGCCACACATTTAATGCTTCATTTTGACCGACAGCCTTTTCTATTTTCCCTTTTAGCTTTGTACGGTCAAGAATAGCATTTTCCGCAACATGAGCATACTGGCTACTGATTAGTTCCTTGGCCTTTAGGTTCCATGGCATGATTTCAGCGTCTAAAAGCAAATAATCTGTATTATATTTTTCAAAATAACCTTTTTCATGTAATTCTTGATTAATGTTTGAGACTATCCGTTGTTCGGTATCGATGTCAAAGAAGCGTTTACCTGTTCTTGTATAAATAACCCCTAGGGACTCAATCGATGTATGCTTTAAAGCGGATTCAGTATCTTTAAAAAGAAAAAGAATTCCTCGGCTTCCCATATGTTTCTTTTCAGCAACCATCGTTTGAATGCCTTGGCTTCTATAGTAGGTAATTGCTTCCTTCGGGTGCTCCAAATAATTATCCAACGAAGATGGACTGGGTGTTGGACTCATCGTTGGTGGGATATAAATTAATTGTTCTATCGGTATGGTAAAGTGTGAAATTGTATCAATCGCCGGTTTCACAATATCTTGATTGATCTTAATTTCACCCAGTTCTTCTGTAGTAACTGAATATCCATTAATAAACTTCCCAAGGTTCGGTGGATTCAAGCGGTTTTTTTCCCACTCGTATAAGGGATTGTCTTTAGCTCCAGAATAGTCTTGCTTCGCTTGAACTGATACAAATTCTTCTTCTGGATAACGGAAGGCTGTCAATGCTCCACCAAAAACAACACCTTGGTCAATATTGATCGTGTTGTTAATCACTAATGGGCGTGGCTTAGGGTCATGCCCCCATACAATTAGAGAACTTTTCTTATGATTAATGGTCCAATCTTTACGTACTGGTTTTCCTTTGTCATCATTTCCATCTGTATCACCAAAGCGACAGAAATCACTTACCGTTTCAGACACTTTCCCAATCATGTCATCCTGAATGCCGGCATGAGCGCAAATTAATGTTTGTACACCATTCTTAGTGAATACATAATGTGAAGGAGCTTGAAATAGAAATTCTTTAATTGCTTGTTTTGTCTGTTGTGCTTTCTCAATCCCATTTTCAGCTTCAAAAGCCAAAAATTCATCGATAACTTTTTCATCGCCGTGGTTCATGGTAACGTCTCTTCCATCAAGCCACCTGGCAATTTTCCAACCGTGATTACTGTCAATCATATAGGCAAGGTCTTGTTGAATATGGTCGTAGAAAAAGAGTAAAGTCTTAAGGGACTTAGGTCCTCGACTCATGACATCTCCTATAGAAACAAACTTTCTTCCTTCTGGATGTAAATAAAGGCCATCCTCATCTTTTTGATAACCCAACTTTTCAAGTAAGATCATCATTTCGTCATAGCAGCCATGAATATCTCCAATGATATCAATGCCATGTTGGATGTCTTTTTCAAGCGTGTTATTGTATCTAGTGAACTCTAAATTGTCCGTTCCCTTAATGGTGTAGACAGATAAATAGCCTTCTTTTTTGATAAAGCTCTTTTCTCTTTTAAACGTTTGATATTGCTGCTTGATCCGTTTTTTTCCACGAGATTTGTCTCGTTGTTCATCTCTAAGCAACAGCTCATTTTCAGGTGTATCTAAAACAATAGAAATGATTGGTACATTGTTTTTACGTGCTAAACCAATATATCTTTTTCGGTCTTCTGAATATAAATGGGTAGCGTCCACAAAGGTTAATTTATTAAGTCGGCATCTAGCTTCAATAACCGAATCCATCATCATAAAAGCTTCTGCCGATATCGAACTGTATTCATCCATCAGGCTTGCTGCTTCATCTCTTGGTCGATTGCTCCATTCAATGAAATCTATGTCACTTACCAAAACTCGATAGTCATCTGAACTGATCACCTCTGATGACAGAATGACTTCTTTTTCAATCATGCTCTTTAATAAGGTTGACTTTCCACTATTGGAAGGTCCAATCAGTAAAACAATTCCTGCATATGGTAATTGTATTTGCATGTCTAGACCACCTTCCTAATAAACACACACATTTGCGTGGGAAAGCCATGAGAGTCATGTTCTTCACCAATTCCGTCAAAATGTAGGTCATAGTTGTTTTGATGATTTCTATCCGTGCACCATTTGTGAAATTCAGACCTTGTCCATTCAAAACGGTGATCGTTGTGACGAAGAGTATCCTCCATCTCGTATACCTCGTTATAGTCACGGTTTGGCGTTGTAATAACCAGCGCACCAGGTTGGTAGTCGTCTAAAAGTGTGCCCATCACCTTAGGCAGACGAGCTTCGTCGATATGCTCGATGACCTCACACAAAATAATGACATCCTTCCCTTTTAGTCGTTCATCATAATAAAAAAGAGAACCCCAAAGTGTCTCCGGTACAATAAATTTGTCTCTGTCTTTTACTTTGTCAAAGCGCTTTAACGCTTTAAGAGTAGCGGACTGAGAAGGTTCCACTGCCAATACTTCCTGAACGCCTTCTACAAAACCAAGCAGTTCAGATAGTTTCCCTTCACCAGCCCCAAAGTCCACGATGGTCTTAGGCTTCATTTGACTTACGGTGGCAGCAATCTTTTCATAACGAAGTTCATTTAATCGGATCTTATTCACTTTTTTAACTTGTTCGTCTTTAGGCTTTTTATTTTCCACGATGTCATAGAGTTCTTTAAAGCG
>JBFELW010000127.1:0-6445 GCA_041551995.1 Paenisporosarcina sp. | reverse complement strand
GGGTTTTGAATATACGTTGAATCTTCATCAAATGTATACAATGAATCATTTGATGTTTCAATTGCATTCCAACGCTCATTTTCATTGAATACATGTTCATATTCACTACGGAATAATTCTGGTGTAACTGTTTTAAGAAGAACTTCTTTTATTTCTTCAGTTGATGGCCAGATATCAGCTAAGAATACATCATTGCCATCTTGATCTTGACCAAGTGGTTCATTTTGCAGGTCGATATCAACTGTACCTGCTAGTGCATATGCAACAACAAGTGGTGGAGAAGCTAAGTAGTTAGCTTTTACTAAAGGATGGATACGGCCTTCAAAGTTACGATTACCAGATAGTACTGAAGTGACAAGTAAATCGTTTTCAATAATACCTTTTTCGATTTCCGGAAGCATTGGACCAGAGTTACCGATACAAGTTGTACATCCGTAACCAACTAAGTCAAATCCAACCTCTGCTAAAGGTGCAAGTAAATCTGCATCACGTAAGTAACCAGTTACTACTTTAGAACCTGGTGCAAGTGAAGTTTTTACGTATGCTGGAGGGCGCAAGCCTTTTTCAGCTGCTTTTTTAGCAACTAAACCTGCTCCGATCATAACGAATGGATTTGAAGTATTTGTACATGATGTGATTGCTGCTATCCCAATCGCACCTGTAGGCATCTTAATTTCAGTGCCATTGTCAAATTTAATCGTAGCCGATTTATCAAATTCTTTTTTACCTAAACCGAATCCTTGGTTGCCCTGAGGTGCCACAACCGCCTTGTTGAATTCAGATTTCATTGCAGATAAAGGAATCAAATCTTGTGGACGTTTTGGTCCAGACAAGTTTGGCTCAATTGCTGATAAATCTAACTCGACAACATCTGTGTAAATTGGATCTTCATTATCCACAGTAAAGAACATTCCGTTAGCAGTTAAGTATTCTTTCACTACTTGGATGTGCTCTTCGTCGCGACTCGTTAAACGCATGTAATCAAGTGCCTCTTCATCAACTGGGAAGAAACCACATGTCGCACCGTATTCTGGTGCCATGTTTGCAATAGTAGCACGGTCTGCTAATGGTAATTGTGTTACACCTGGACCAAAGAATTCAACAAACTTACCTACTACACCTTTAGCACGAAGCACTTGTGTTACTTTAAGTGCTAAATCAGTAGCAGTTGTTCCGTTTGGAAGGTCTCCAGTTAATTTAACACCGATGACTTCAGGAATTGGGAAGTATGAAGGTTGGCCAAGCATTCCTGCTTCAGCTTCAATACCACCAACGCCCCATCCAAGAACCCCAATACCGTTAATCATTGTTGTATGAGAGTCAGTTCCTACTAATGTATCAGGATACGTTTCGTAAGAGCCTTCTTCATTTTTCACCGCATGAACAACGTTTGCTAAATACTCAAGGTTAACTTGATGAACGATACCCGTTGCTGGTGGTACCGCACGATAGTTATCATATGCTTTTTGAGCCCAGCTAAGGAACTGGTAACGCTCTGCATTACGTTCAAATTCAAGCTCCATATTAACGCGAAGTGCGTCAGAAGTACCGTATTTATCTACTTGTACAGAGTGGTCAATAACTAAATCAACTGGAATTGCAGGATTGATTTTATCAGGATCTCCACCCATTTCAGCCATTGCTGAACGAAGTGCTGCTAAGTCAACAACTACTGGTACGCCAGTGAAATCTTGAAGAATAACACGTGATGGTTTGAATGGAACTTCTGCTTCAGGGTCAACGTCTTTACCCCATTTAGCCAATTTTTCTACATGATCATCTTTGATGACATATCCGTCGTGTTGGCGTAAAACGGATTCAAGTAATACTTTAATTGAATAAGGAAGTCGGGAAACTTTAGCGATCCCTGCCTCTTCTAACGCTGCTAAACGATAATAGTTATACGTTTTACCGTTTAATTCGAAAGAAGTACGGCTATTGTGCAAGTTACTTTTTGCCATGTCTTTTCCTCCTCTTGTCTTATGAAAAGGCTCTTAAATAGCTACTTTTCTCCATTCCCTATCATAACGCAGTCTAATATATAAGTAAATAACATTAAAATTATAGGATGTGATAAGTATTATTTATGACCTAGTAAAATTTTAATTGTTTTTCTCAATTGTTTTAAATGTCTTTTCTCATGTAAGCCTATAAATCTAAACCATTGTATTAAAGGAACACGTCCAAATATAGGATGCTTTAATGATTTAACACTAAATACATCGCTAGTGCTTGATTCATATACTTTTATTAAGTAAAGACGTGACGTATGGAGCTCTTTCTTCATTTCTTGTATAGTCTTGTATTCATCAGTTGGCACAGTATATCCAGGAGCTTCAACTTTTATTAACCGACTGGTTGCTAATGCGATCGGTTTTTTCTTTGCCTTTGGGCTGTCTTCGTTTTTTAATTCCTTAGATATATTAGTAGCAATCACTGTCTCTATTTTTACCAGATGTTCGAAAATCTGTTTAGGCGACCATTCTCCTTCAGATGAAGATTGGTTGAACTGCTCGTCCGATAACCCTTCAATTTCTTGAAATAAATCTTTACGAATCTTATTATTTTCTTCTAAAAACACAGCACTCTCTCCTTTCCTTGACCTAGAATCTTAAGTGTTGTTTTGCTAATGAATTGAAGGATTTAAACGTATGTAAAGGATTAGGACATTATTGAATTCTACTATCAACCTAAACCGCTTCTTCTTATTTTACTTAAATAAACTGAAAAACGACAATTAAAAGGTTCTGTGGTGGTTTCGCTTTAATAAAGGCAGATGTCTTAATGCTTTACTTTTACAGAGTGACTTTAAGACATAGCGTTGTACCCCAATCTTTCTCCGTAAAAAAACGGATAGGAAACCTATCCGTTTTTTTACTCTTTACATAAATTCAAATAAGTCAAATGCGAGATTAAAGATAAATAATGTATGAAATGTCACAAACAAAACCGCTTGTTTATTATGCCTTTTCATCATTATTTCATCCATATTCACTCTCCTTTCATCAATTATAAACCCTTTGAACAATATTTACAAAACATTTTGAACATTTAATTTATAGTAAAATCACATACTTAAAACTTGTTTTGTACGGGAACGAAACAGATTTTAAAAAATATTTCATTCACATAAGTAATCCAATTTAAATAAGCATATTATAGGAAGACTTCACTTTTTTTAAAAATTAAAACTCACTTTTTTAAAAAAATATTATCTTTGCATGTTTGAAAATAGTTATTTAAGGTTATCTAATTAGTAGCAAGATAAACATTAAAGAAGAGGAGATGACGAACATGGGATTTATTTTATATCTTATTATTGGTGGAATCATCGGATGGTTAGCAGGACTTTTATTAGGTAAAGATTTACCAGGCGGAATTATTGGAAACATTATTGCAGGTATCATTGGTGCTTGGATTGGTGGTTCATTATTTGGAGACTTCGGACCAGACATAGCTGGAATGGCAATTATTCCTGCATTTATTGGTGCCATTATATTAGTATTTATTGTTAGTCTAATTATGCGTGCATTACGTAAATAATTTGTAAAAAAGCCGATCCAATGGATCGGCTTTTTTTGTTTTCTATTTAAGGATAACTCCACTTTTGGATTTCTGTAAGTCTTGATATTTATTATAGTAATACATCACTTCTTCTACGTACTCATCACTTCTGTTGTACATAAAAATGGCACGCTCCACATCGCCATTAGAAGCACCATTACGTGACAAATAGTTTGCTGCACTAAACATCGCATCTTCGATTTGGTAAGGATCAGCTTTCCCATCTTTATTTGCATCTATTCCGTATCCACCATATTTGGCAATCACATTCGGATTAGTTTTATCATTTTCAGGAATAGCCCCCTTACCTAAATCTTTGCATGTAGGATGCTGCCAACCGACAAATGTACAGGGCATAAACTGCATATGCCCTTCAGCACCTACTGGTGACAGTAAGGGGTCCATAGTTGAAAATCTAGTTTCAACTCGATGGTGTGCTGCTAGAAGTGTCCAAGGGATTTGATATTCATCAGCCGCCTCTTTGTAAATGGAAACGTATTCTTCAGGTATTTCCATTTCTGTTAGTACTCTTGGTGCTTCTTGAACTGTTTCAGATATTGACTTGATAAATGGAGCATCCTTTATTCCTTGCCAGATTAAAATGGTCGATACATATATTGTAATGGTTAATGGTAGTAAGAGTATAATGAGCCAACCTTTAGTGGCGTTTGACTTTTTCATTTTCATATTTTTTTTCATTGTATCGCATCCTATTTTTTTCTTAGTCTATCATATTTACAAGATTTTCGTTTCTTCAATTAATACAAAGGGTCTTTAAGCTTCATTTTCTTATAAATTGTCACATATCTTCTTTTACAGAGTCTACCCAGCTTATAATGGTCACGGCAATTTTAAAACTTTAAATTAAAGTAGACTATTCTTTAAAGAGGTGAAGAAACGATGTGGAACGAATTCAAAAAATTTGCATTAGAAGGAAATGTGATGGATTTAGCCATTGCTGTAGTGATAGGGGCTGCATTTGGTAAAATTATTACTTCTTTGGTGGATGATATTATTACCCCACTAATTGGAATATTAATGGGAGGCATTGATTTCACTCGAATCATTTGGCATGTAGAAGATGCGAACGTCTTCGTTGGAAACTTCATTCAATCTGTTGTGGATTTCACAATCGTGACTTTATCTATTTTTATGGTTATTCGACTAATGATGAAATTCAAAAGTAAAAAAGAAAAAACAATCGAAAAAGAACCTCCGATTGATACAAAAGAAACATTACTCGTGGAAATTCGTGATTTATTAAAAAATCAAAAGAACAATTAGAAAAACACAGCTTGTACCAAACGTACAACTGTGTTTCTCCAATTATGGAAGTCGCAAACACTGAATATGTTCAACGAGTTTACTTTCATGTATTATTATTATTTTCCGTCCTCGATTAGCGCTTTCATATCTAATGCAATTTCTTTAGTAGGAACATCAGAAACACCTGCATAGTTTTTAACTACTACACCATTTTGATCTACTAAATAAAAATTAGTGTAATGTATAACCTGGTCTGTATTGGGATCATCTTGGACAATTGCTTTAAATGAGTTCTTGGCAAATTGACTCATATACCCTTGGTCATACCCAGTTAACAAATGCCATTTTGACTCATCAGGCAAATTATATTTGGCTAGGTAATCTGCTAGCACTTTAGGTGAATCCACTTCAGGATCAACACTGAATGCTACAATATTATAATCATCTACCCCTTGCGCAACTAGTTCTTTTTGCACCTCGGTTAAATTAAACGTCATTGGCGGACAGACCGTGTCACAATTTGTAAAGATAAATGTAGCCAGCCATACAGTGCCATTTAAACTTTCAAGTGATACTTCCTCTCCTTGATGTGAATCATGTTCAAATGGATCAACTTCCCAATCCGTCTCCGCTTTAAAGTTACCAGAGTTGCATCCAGCAAGTATAATAGCACTAAGAAGTACCCAAGAAATAGTTTTCATGTATCGATTCATCTTCTCGCCCCACTTTCATTCATTTTCATCTTATCGAATGCGTTTTATGAATACAAGAAGATGGCTCTTTCACTATCTGACGAATTTGTGAAGTTAGCGAGAAATTTCACAAAAAAGATACATCTGGAGTGTATTTTGTAAGAGAACCTTCTATAATAGAGATACAGAATATAGAGGTGAGAAATGTGGCATTAGATGGTTGGTTTTTATGGTTTATCATTTTCTGGGTTTTTGTTTTAGGTGGATTATTCGCCATTGGTGGTTTTTTCATGTTTCGAAAGTTCCTAAAAGTCCTTCCAAAAGATGACGGGAAGTCAGTTCTAGATTGGGAGGAACATTATGTTGAAAAATCACTTCACCTTTGGGGTGATCAAGCAAAATCCTTATTAAATGAATTAGTAACACCCGTTCCCGAGCTTTTCCGTCCAGTAGCTAAACAAAAAATTGCTGGGAAAGTTGGTCAAATTGCTTTAGAAGAAAACGCGAATTCGATTGAACAAGACCACATTATTCGTGGTTATATACAAGCAACTCCAAAACGCGATCATAAATTTTTACGAAAAAAATTAAATTCTATGCATGTAGATATGACGCCTTATGAACATTTGTTTTAGTGAAAAAGCCGACCTTTTTATTTAAAAGGTCGGCTTTTCTATAGTTTGTTGCATTCTAGTTTTTTCAAGTTTCTTAAATTGCAAGAGCATGGCAACTCTCCATGGCACAATCATTCCAAAAGCCAATAACCAAAACATACCACTTAGTTCTCCTACGTCGATAGTTGAACTTAGTATAAGTTTTGCAATTAATCGTATTCCTAATAATCCGATTAAAATAAAAACAAAAGCTTTTGACTGCTTTAAATAAATATCTCCATCTTTTACTTCGAACTTAGATGTCCAAAT
>JBFELW010000126.1:0-6448 GCA_041551995.1 Paenisporosarcina sp. | reverse complement strand
TATCTTATAGTTACGGTACAAATGGAATGCCAGTACCTGAGGATAAACCTTATTTGATTAACCTCATTGACTTACCGTTAATTGAAGAAGACGTGGCAAAAGCGAAGGACCTTTCGGATGTAGTCGTTGTGTCCATGCATTGGGGAAATGAATATGAATCACTACCTAGCCAATTACAGATTAGCTTAGCTGAAGAGTTATCAGAGATGGGTGTTGATATTATCATCGGTCATCATCCGCACGTGCTTCAACCGGTGAATTGGATTGAACGATCAGACGGGTCGAAAACTTTCGTCCTTTATAGTCTAGGTAATTTTTTATCTGCCCAAGAAGGGTTAGAGAGGCTTATTGGAGGTATTGGTGGAGTTGAAATTACAAAAACCGTCTATCAGGGTGAGTCTGTGATTACATTGGACAATCCTAGTTTTGTGCCTACTTATGTACATAGTAAGCATTGGAAAGGATATGAAATAATACCGATGTACCAGTTAAATGAGAGTCATTTATCTAGTTTTCAACAGCATTATGCGCGTACTCAAGAACATATGAGGAACTATACGAATGAAGTAACATTTATTGAAAACTTAAATGAAAACATACAGAAGGATCTCATTGGGATAGAAAAAAGACAGGACATAGATGAGTAGCCTTTATTTAAACGATCGATAGGTTTCGATGAACACTTCTGGATTACTGTGGATGTTAAATGGAAAAACGCCCTGGTTTGTATGTAAGTATAAGATTCCCGCTTCAGACGAAAAGGGTTTGTAGGAAACATCTAGTACTTCATTTAGTGTAAATTCAGCTATCGCCGTTGTTACTGAATGGGGTGTTATAGTTAGTTCATGATACGTAGCATGCTTCTGCAGCTTATAATAATAATCAATTTCTCTTCTTACTACGGTGTAGACAATCTTTGCATGTTCAGATTCATTCTTCATCTCGCTGTCCCTCCTCTTACTTTTAATGGTACAGGAGTTACCTAAGAGATTGCAAAGCATTAACCGTTGGAATATTTTTGTTTAGAGGTCTTACACCTACTCTTAATCCACATAGAAACGCTCATCTATCAGAACGATAGCTGAGCGTTATTGTTTGGATTATCTCCACTATTTACGTTTTTGTACTCGGTGCCTATTAACCGATTTTTTCTTTACAGAAAGCAAGAATTTCTTCTTCTTCCTCATCTTCTAAGGCGAAGTCCATGGTTGTTTTATTGCCTTTATCCGTAAAGAAGTACTGAACAATACGTAAGCCTTTTTCATCAGAAGCAACGATTACACGAAGGTCCACGCCACCTTCTGTGAATAATTCATCCTCTTCATCAACTTCAAGGTCTAGTAAGAATTCATATCGATCTCCCTCAATAATTCCTGTTGGGTCATTAATTTTATCGAATAGATGGTTTGATATTTTCATGGGTGTGCTCCTTTTGAGTTGGTTTTTAAATACGGCTTCCATTTTTAACATACAAAAAGGGAATGAAATTACCCTTTTTATAATACTTGTTACATTTATAACGATCATCCATGGATTTATGAGGCTATAATAACATCTTAACATGAGAATGTGATAAATGTTTGTTTCTTTCTAACCTAGCCAATGATTTATTATTCCATCATAATAAAGAGAAGGACTTTATTATTTCCCTATTTATTAAAAATCGGAAAATTTGATTACCAACTTTTGAACACTTTAAAGCGTATACTTGAGTAGATGAAATTGATTGGTAGTGAGGGAGTTAATTATGAAATTTGATACAGTAAATAATATGATGAGAATAAGGTCGTTTTCAGCTTCATTAGTAGTTGGTCTTATTTTATTACTATCAGGATGTACAGTGGACACGACAGTTCCTGATGTTGAACCTGATGTACCCCAAAAGATAACTCAAGAAGAAAAGCCAGTTGTTGTTCCTGCTGAACCTAAAACAGTTACGCCTCCTCCAAAGGAAGGCACAACCAGCCAAATTCCTGTCACACTGGTTTCTACAACGGATGGAGACACTATTCGCATCATGTATAACGGGAAAAATGAGCCTATCCGTTATTTGTTAATTGATACACCCGAGACTAATCATCCTCGCCTGGGAAAACAGCCTTTTGGTGATGAAGCGAAGGAACGAAATCGAGAACTTGTGAATAGTGGCGACTTGACTATTGAATTTGATGTTGGAGAAAAACGAGATAAGTACGATCGACTGCTTGCTTATGTATATGTGGATGGGAAAAGTGTACAAGAAACATTAGTACGTGAAGGCTTAGCTAGAGTTGCTTATGTTTATCCACCAAACACGCGCTATTTAACGCCTTATGAAGAAGCTCAAAGTTTGGCGATGTCCGAAAAAATCGGGATATGGTCAGTCGAGGATTACACAACCGATTCTGGATTTGGTCAATCACAATCACCCGTTACCTCTCCAACTGTCAGTTCAACTACTTCTACCGAATCTGAATTCTTCCAAAATTGTACTGAGTTAAGAAAGAAATATCCAAGTGGAGTTCCAAGTACGCATCCTGCTTACCAAGCTAAAATGGACCGAGACAAAGACAATTATGCTTGTGAACTTTAATGAAAATCGCTCTCTCAAACCGAGAAGGCGATTTTTTGATGAAGTACGCCATGTGAATTGTTTTAAATACGTGAATCCTTGAATACTACTTGTGAAATGGTGAATAAGCTCCTTGAATATTAACGCTATCGAAATGGAGAATAAACCCTGTGAATTCTTGAGTACCACCTTGGAATACTCTAATTCGGCTAAAGCCTGGATCCCCCGAGGTTATCCAATCAACTGTTTAATCACATGATTCGTTAAGTTTGGGACAATATCAAGGGAGAAACTTCTCTCCATTCGCTCATATTGTTTATGTGCGTCAAATCCGTATGGACCAATGTTAATCACTGGCACATTGATATCGCGAATAGCCTGATAATTCACATGGTGTTTCGTTCCCCAGCCTGGGTTATTGGAGGAAACCGCTGAGATTCCTTGGTCATCATCACTTAACGCCACAAAACTCATATCTGAGATATACGGGAAAAAGTTTTTCGTTACTATTGGATGTGGATAGTTTGGTTGAACACTTTCTACTGCGACTTCTAGTGCATTTAACAAGTTCTTTTCTTTCTCGTTCTTGCCTGTCACTTCAATTCGTGGAGAATAAAGTGATGAGTAAAACACAATAATGGCTGGATCTTTATCTGGCATCCACTTCCATGCTTCCTCTACTACTCGAGCGGCAAACATTCGTGTGTCCAATTCTGTTTGTTGCATAAGTATTTCTTTGAATTGATCCATATGATCCGTATAGGCTTCCCCGTGTTTATTAACCAAAAGCTCAGCCATTTCTTCATAAGTCATCACTCTTGGCTCCCAGATCACCTTATTCATAGGCGATCCACTTGCTTGGCTAAATACTTGATAGTGGTTTTTAAATTCAGCCAAAGCGGTTTTAAACGCAGTATTCGCCTCTACTTTTAACAATTCAAGAACTTCTTTTGGCGACCATGAATGAATGAAAAAGTTAAAATAGACATACGCCGATAAGGCCGTTTGCACGGTATACGTTGGTTTTAAATCCATTTGTTTTAATGAAACTGGCGGCACCGTCGTCTCACCAAATGCTTCATTACAAAGAGCGGGATTATAACTGATTTGCCGAGTTAGATGTGAGGCAATAAAATTCGGGTCAATTCCTTCAAAGCAAGATCCTACATGTGTTTCTGATCCTGTAATGAAGAATGACGGCAAGAGTTTGCCAACTGTTCCTTTATAGATGTAGCGATTTGGATCACCGTCATATCTTGGTGAAACAAAATCCGCATTAATGGCAGCAACATAATCGAAACCATGTGTTTCACGTAATCTCTTAAGCTCTGAAAGGGCTGAGATAATTCCATGTGATCCATCTTCCTCGTCACATTCAAGTACCACCATCAAATTCCCTTCCAATTCCTCTGGATGCTCCGAATAGTATTTCAACAAGAACATATGGCTAGAGACACCTGACTTCATGTCGAGAACACCTCGACCAAACTCAAATTCACCAGACTCTAAATGTTTACGAACCATAGGCGGCAAATCTTCTTGGTGAAGCGCTTCTGATAGCCCATCCGGGTCAAGTGCATACTCCTTTAAATTAAAATCATCGATTCCCACTGTATCCACGTGACCCATCAGAATAACGGTTTTATTAGAAGGAGTCTTCGTTCCTTTTACGAATGCAATCACATTGTATCGCTCTTGGTCATCGTCCTCTGTCTGCTGATAAATGATGTGATCGAGATGTTCTCGGAAATATGAATACGACGAAATAAGCGTGTACAGTGCTTGTGACATCACTTTTTCTCCGCCTTCATTTACAATACTTTCTATACGAACTAGTTGCTTCGTTAAAGCCAAAACTTCTTCACGGCAATCAAACATATATCGACACTCCTAAATGGATAATAATACGTTAATCGTAATATAGCATACATAGTCGACATGGTGAACTGAGTTTGATTACAATGAAGAGAGTTAGTTAGGAGTGAGCGGATATGCAACCTTTCACAGCAGAAGTTGTACATATATTAAAGGAAATTCCGAAGGGTCGAGTTGTTACTTACGGGCAAGTCGCACGCATGGCCGGAAGCCCTCGTGCAGCACGTCAAGTAGTGCGAATTCTACATACAATGAGTGAAAAACATGGATTACCTTGGCATCGTGTAGTCAATGCAAAAGGTGAAATAGTGGTCCCTACTGATGAGTTACGGGAACTGCAACGAGCATTACTAGAAGATGAAGGGGTTGCATTTCTAAGTGGGGGGCAGGTAGATTTACGTATTTTTGACTAACCAAGTTTAAAATTTTTTTTATAAGGGTAGATTCTTAACAGTTACATAAATACACTATGAGGAGGAACTAACATGGCAGACTGGAAAAAGAAATTATTAGCTAGCGGTATGGCAGGAGGACTCATTCTTGGTGGTTTAACTGGTTGTGGAGATGGTGTTGACCAGGACAACGGCGTCAACGATGGCGAACAAAAAGATGATCTTGATGATGAAAACAAAAACCCTGAAGAGGGTCAAGATTAATTTAAAGAATGAAGAAGGAGCTTATGGCTCCTTTTTTTATGTCTACATGAAAAATTGGTTAACAAGTGTCCTGTGATTGGAATTTCCACTTGTCATTTCAGCCTTATTTCACTTGGGCTACACCTAATGCTAAATGTTCCCACAGAATCTGTTCCACTAGCTCCCCTTTTGTTTCCTCACAATCAATGATGAGAATCACCTCTGAGTTTTTTCCTTTTGAGAGTCTTCTTTTTTTCTTAAAGACCTTCTCTGTATAAAGTCTTATGGCGAAACCTATTACAAATCCAATTATTGCAGCAATTAGGCCCCAAACAATAGGTCCCCAGGTCAATATAAAACCGATACTGGTTCCAACAACTGAAAAAGCCGTGGCAAGTGCTATGCCGAGATCAATTAAGGACGTGCCGTCTGAATTATGAATGGTATCAAATAATTTTCGACTTTCCATCCGATTATTAAGGGGAACCGCATAAATATTTTCTTTTCTAACGCCACTTTTTTCTAGTGTGGCAATGGCTAGTTCTAAATAAATGCTATTTTCAAAAGTGGAGTATAACTGCATGTTTATCCCTTCCTTACTTGTCCTTGTTCTTTTAAACGTTGAAAATTGGGATT
Source organism: Paenisporosarcina sp. (assembly GCA_041551995.1). GTDB lineage: Bacteria > Bacillota > Bacilli > Bacillales_A > Planococcaceae > Paenisporosarcina. The sequence continues at coordinate 751 of JBFELW010000126.1, read as the reverse complement.
CTGATAATTCTCCTTTAAAAATCTACGTTGTTCTTTCTCAAATAGTTTATTATTTTCAACGCAGTTCATATACGCATCAAATATTGCAAATCCATATATGGAAGGGAGCATAAGTAGCCATTCACCGTCTAAAACAGCTGTGGCCAGTTGAAATTCCCCTGCAAATACAAGCGTAATTGCCTCAAGAACACGTGAAAAGTAGAAAAACACAACTGTCCATATCAAAATAAAAGCTGCTCCAACAATTCTATGTATATATAGCTGACCCAGACCAGGTACAACACTGGACCAAAAGGCAGCCAATACAGGATTTCTTTTATCTAAATAATTGATTTCTAAAGCAGCCATGCTAAATGTATTGAACTGATGCTGTTCATGATCTGCCAATATGAAAACTTTGTTCAGATCAACTGTCGTCCGATGACTGTCCCAAATCGCAAAAAAATACACCGGCAAATAAACGAGGAGCCATCGACTATCTAATACATTAGTAGCCATTTCAAATTTACCTTGGATTGAATAGATAATTGCCAAATTGACATGTGCCTGAGTATTCACAATCACTTCCCAAATAAATAAGACAAATCCTCGAAGGTATTTCGATAAAAGCAGGTGACCAAATCCTGGAAAAGCAGCACTCCACCAGGCAATCATGGCTGGGCTTCTTAAATGAATTTGGGTAGTACCAAAGATACTAACATGTGCTTTGTAACGTCTTGCTGTATTGGTGGTTGTATAATTATCCATTTAG
>JBFELW010000125.1:0-6466 GCA_041551995.1 Paenisporosarcina sp. | reverse complement strand
AGACTCTTCATGTCCAGCAAATAAAGAACCAATCATAACCATGGATGCACCAAATCTTACTGACTTCGCAATATCCCCATGTGTACGGATGCCTCCGTCAGCAATAATTGGTTTTGTAGCTGCTTTTGCACACCAACGAAGCGCAGCTAACTGCCATCCACCCGTTCCAAATCCAGTTTTAATCTTTGTGATACATACCTTACCTGGTCCAATTCCAACCTTTGTTGCATCTGCACCAGCATGTTCTAATTCTCTTACTGCTTCAGGAGTTCCGACATTTCCTGCAATAACAAAACTATGAGGTAAGTGTTTCTTAATATGTTGAATCATTTCGATTACTGCATTGGAATGACCATGTGCAATATCGATTGTGATATATTCCGGTGAAAGTTGTTCATTAGCTAATTGTTGTACGAATTCGTACTCTTCTGCTTTTACTCCAACACTAATCGAAGCGATTAATCCACGTGACTTCATATCTTGAATAAATGAAATACGCTTCTCTGGTTGAAAACGATGCATCACATAGAAGTAATCATTTTCCGCTAAGTAAATCGCAATTTTTTCATCTATAATTGTCTGCATATTGGCAGGTACCACTGGTAACTTAAATGTATGTTTCCCCAGTGTAACACTTGTATCACATTCCGAGCGGCTATTAACCACACATTTTGCAGGAATCAATTGTATATCTTCGTAATCAAATACGTTTTCCATTAATTACACCCCTAAACACGAATAATAATTTTAATTTAATATTTAATGTTCGTTTATAGGGTAAATCAATTTTAATGGCATGTCAAAGGTTTTCCTCTAAAAATCGTTTAAAGTCCCTTTTAAGAACGACCTTTTTTCTAATAAGTGACTTCTATAAAAAACTCTATTGATTTCCGTTTCAAGCGGATGCTGTCCGCGGGCGAGCATCGAGACTCCTCGTCGCTGGCGCTTCCTGCGGTGTCTCGTCTGTCTCGCTTTTTCCGCAGGATTCGCCGCCTTTCACTACAATCTTGAACTGATAGAAATCAATATTAAAACACACATAACAAACTTTACTATCGAGATATAAAAAAACAGGTGAAGAAAAGAAATCTCTTTTTTCACCTGTTTTATTTTATGGACTTATTAGACAGTTAACAGTTCCTTCTTCTTACTTAGTTTCAGTTGCTTGTTTAACTCAATAAACCTTATCTTGTGAAAAACCAGATTAAAAAAGAACAATAGCGATTATAGCCCAAATGATGACTTGTCTATTTTTTTCATTCACAAGACCTCCCTTTTACAGGTTTAAACCTTCTTCAATGCTAAGGCAGTTGAACCAGGAATTACTTGAAGTAATTCTTTAACTTAATAGCTTACGGTACCCACTACTAATCGAGTTTCCTTTTAAAAAGCCATCTTATTAGTTCTTTTCCTTGCTGAGTTGTGATCTTTTCTTCAGAAATTGACTGAAGTATGGAACGCCATGATGATGACAATACATACTCAAGGCCGGGTAAGTTGTTTTCGTTAATCGTAACAAAAAAACGTTCAATTTTACCTGTTTGTGTTTCTGGTATTTCCTCACTTATTAGTTTGGTTATATTGACCTTTATAATAAAATCTAATCCTGTTATTAATGCAGCTTCCAACCTTTCGTTTGGTTGGTCAAACAATGACGCAGCACCCTCCATTCTGTCTACAATTCTTTGTTCCATCTCAACCTTAATCACAGCGTAAAGATTAGCTTTTGAACCGAAATGATGATAAATGGCTCCGGTGGTCATTTCTGCTTTTTGGGCTAACTCTGAAATGTTAACGTCTTCAAAACCTTTACTACTAAATTCTTCTAAAGCTACTTTAAGTATTTTCTCTTTGTTTGTGCCTGGTATTGGAATCCACTGTTTCATATGGACATCCTATCATATTGACAAGGTTAAGTAAATGGTTTATGTTTTACGTAACTGAATTATGTTATACATAAATAGGGTGTATTACCAAAGGGAGGAAATAGGAAATGAAGTTAGCGTTTTTATGCCATCCGGTTAAGAATGTAAAGGAGTCGCTTTCTTATTATCGTGATACGTTGGGTTTTGAAGAGGCTTGGCGTGAAGGTGACCATACCGTTGCAATGAATTTACCGGGTACAGAAGTGCAACTAATGATTGAGGATGATGATGAAGGGTTTTCATCGGGAGGTATTTTCATAGTAGATAGTGTGGATGATTTTTATCAACAAAACCAAGGGAAACTTAAATTTGTTAAAGACCCTTGTGACATTCCACCTGGGCGGTATGCTATTTTTCAAGACAGTTCAGGAAATCCGTTTAGAATTATTGATTTAACGCGTGAGGGATAGAAGAAAGACAAAGATTTGTTGGTCTTTGTCTTTTAGTCTGTATGCATAATAAATAAACAGAATAGAATAAAACACTCAATCTCAGTCCATTCATGGCAATACATGATATCGTGGTGCCAAAGATAATATGCTTCTTCAAATCCATGAACTTGTCGACTAACTAAACTAAAGGATATAAAAACATGAAGAAAAGCCTCACCAACTTTCGGTTCAAGCAAATACTTCTTTGTTGTGGTGTAGTCAGCACGCATAGGTACTGAAGATGAAGTCCGATTATAATAGCGAGTGTTAGGTTAATTTAAAATGAAATAGATAAGAATTTAGCTAGTATAACGGAAAATCCATCCTATGCCGCAGTAGATAAGATCATATTCATTTCAATATGGAGGAGAAAATTTGATGTCACCAGCACTCATTATTATTCTACTAGCCATTGGTTATATCGTATTTACGATCGATAAAAAACAAGAAAATTTCCCTGTGCCCGTCGTACTTCTGGTGATTGGAATAGCACTATCGTTTATCCCCTATTTTTCAGATGTCCAAGTAACAGGAGATATAATTTATAATGTGTTTCTTCCAGGTTTATTGTTTACCTCTTCTTATCGATTTTCCACAACTGCCTTACGAAAAAACGCAGGAATTATCGCAACGCTCAGTACTTTTGGACTCATTTTAACTGCCGGACTTATGGGACTGGTGATTTATTATTTAGGCGGATTGGTTTTCTCTATGACCTTTATAGGAGCCCTATTGGCCGCTTCCATCCTGACACCAACCGATCCGGTGTCTGTTATTGCGATACTGAAAAAGGCTTCACCAAATAAAAATATAGCCGATATCGTTGATGGTGAATCGCTGATTAATGATGGAACGAGTATTGTGCTGTTCAGTGTAATTTCAGGTATGTACATAAACCATGAGGCATTTCATGTTTGGTCCTTTTTAGGTGAGTTTAGCTACGTTTCTATAGGAGGGGCAGGTCTTGGAATAGTAGTAGGTTGGATATTAAGTAAAGCTGTCCACTATACACACCATCGTGACTATCAAGTCATGCTCAGTATCATCATTTCTTATGGGGTTTTCCAGCTTGCCGAAAGTTTTGGTTTTTCGGGTGTGCTGGCAACGGTTGCCGCGGGGATTATGCTGTCATGGGAGTTTACACATACCAATAAAGAAGATCATTACAGTGAAGCATTGTCAGGGTTTTGGGATGTTGTCGAGCCCTCGCTACTTGCCCTCTTGTTTTTACTAATTGGTATTGTGGCAACTGATTATCTAACATTGACCCACTGGGGGCTAGCCGTAGGTGTATTTATAGCAACGATTCTTATCCGTTTCATAGTAGTGTCCAGCACAATGCAACTATTTAGCGGATGGAGAAAAATGGTCGACTGGAAAAAAGCATTCCTCATATCCTGGTTGGGTATCCGTGGATCGATGTCGGTGTTTTTATTGTTAAGCTTGAGTACAATAAACGATGTGCATACGAATAATTTAATTTCTCTTGCATTTCCAGTGGTCATTATTTCTTTAGTTGTCCAGAGCCTCGGCATAAATCCACTTTCGAAATGGATGGGAGTCAAATGATTCTTTAATTTTCAGAATTTTGTATAGGTGGCATAGCTTCCTTGGTAACCCCTACTTTCATCAGTTCTGTGGGTATAAATTTTCTGAGTTTTTTGTAGATTCTTTTTCTACTATACTAGTATGTAAAAAATCATATTTGAAATTTTACTCAATCTAATTCATTATTAACAATAGAGAGTCTTTTAGTAATCAATCAATACAGGTTGCGTAGAAGAAATACATTCTATGAAGGAAGTAGCTTATGCCTGAAGAAAACATTACGCGTATCCAATTAGATGGAAAAGAACTAATACTAATCGGCACGGCTCACGTTTCGAGACAAAGTGCTGAACAAGTAAAGGAAGTAATCGAAAGAGAGAGACCGGATTCCGTTTGTATCGAATTGGATGAACAAAGATACCAGTCGGTGATGGAGAATAACAAGTGGAAAGAAACTGATATTTTCAAGTTAATAAAAGAGAAGAAAGCGACTTTGCTTTTAATGAATTTGGCAATCTCATCGTTTCAAAACCGCTTAGCCAAACAATTTGGTATTAAGCCAGGTCAAGAAATGATTCAAGGAATAGAATCGGCTAAAGAAGTAGAGGCCGAACTTGTCCTAGCTGATCGTAATATACAAATTACGTTTTCTCGTATTTGGGGTAATCTAGGCCTAACTGGAAAAGCACAGCTTTTGAGTGCAGTTTTCTTTAGTATTTTTAGCAAAGAGAATATTTCTGAAGAAGACCTTGAGGAAATGAAGTCGAAAGATACGCTAAACGCAGCACTTGCTGAATTTACGGAAGCGTTTCCGAAGTTAAAGACGCCTTTAATTGATGAGCGAGATCAATACTTAGCTCAGAAAATTAAAGATGCGCCTGGAAATAAAATTGTGGCAGTGCTAGGTGCAGCACATGTTCAAGGGATTACGAAAGAAATTCATAAAGAACATGATTTGGAGGTCTTATCACAAAGACCACCAAAATCCATCGTACCTAAACTAATTGGTTGGGCCATTCCGGTAATTATTATTGCAATCATTGCTTACACCTTTATGGCTAATCCTTCTGCAGGTTTCGATCAAGCCTACAGTTGGATTCTATGGAACAGCTCACTTGCCGCAATTGGAGCTGCTGTTGCTTTTGGGCATCCGCTTGCCATTCTAGCAGCTTTTATCGTTGCACCGTTCACTTCATTAAATCCCTTGATTGCTGCTGGATGGATTTCAGGAATTGTGCAAGCCTACATTCGCAAGCCGAATGTTGGAGACTTTGAAAGTCTATCAGAAGACGTATTCTCTATAAAAGGCTTTTGGGACAATAAAGTAACCCGTGTGTTCCTGGTTATCGTTCTAACCAACTTAGGTAGTTCTCTAGGAACATTCATAGGCGGAGCAGATGTTATTAGAGTTTTCTTTAATAATTTGTAAAATAGTGTGTTAATAGAGAGCTGTTCGAAAAGTCATTTCAACCGACTTTTTGGACAGCCTTTTTTTATCAAATAACACATCAAGAACACTAAAATTAAAGTTTTCAGTTTATAACCATCTTCTATAGTATATTTAGATAGTAAGAGACACCAATAGGAGGAGGATTAACATGGAACACAAAGATAACAGATTATATGGTGTTTATATTAATGAATCAGAACTACAGGAACAAATTCATGAGTTAAAAACGCAAGGGTTTTCAGACGAAGACATGTATGTTGTTGCCAATCATGATGATCAAATCTCAATGGTACGAGGTTCTACTGAAATTGAGTCGAATACAGATGATGGGAACTGGTGGAGTAAGTTCAAATCATTCTTGTTAGGCGAAGACACAGTTAACGATGGCATTAACCGCATGGGCTTTGATGACCGTGAACGCGAGCATTATCAATCAGAGGTGAGAAACGGGAAGATCCTTTTATATGTAGACCGTGAATATGGTGCTAGTTTTGCCAGCCAAGATGATTTTGCTAGTCACATGAGTAATGACAATACTTTAAATCAGCATACCGATGGATTTCAAGAAGAACGCATTGAATTGCATCAAGAGCGCTTGAATGTGGATGAAACACAAGTTCAATCTGGTGAAGTCAATGTTAATGAACATGTTGAAGAAGAAAAGTAAACAATCGAAGTACCAGATCACAACATGAGGAAGTCGATCATAATCAATTCAACAAGCTGGAAAAAAGATCGATTCTAATCTGATTTTTACACGTGGACAACTAAATAAGAAATATACAGGCTGCCGAAATTGTATCTTCGGCAGCCTTTTTTCTTTTCTAGAGGATGTCTATTTTTTCATTCGCAAAAATAAAAGATAGACGTGCATGAAATAAAGATTCTATAGGACAAATCTAGTATAGATGCCCATGATTCTATGGCAATTGTATGGTTGGTGCAGTTTCGTCTTTGCTCGTCTCTGCATATGCTGTAAAGAAATAGAATTTAAGGAAAGGAGAGATAGTTGTGACTAATTTGCCTGAAAAACCAGAGGTCATTTCCAGTAAGGCCGTTGATTTGCTCGTAAGTAATGCGTTCCGAAAAAACGGTGTCGATATAGAGAGCGT
>JBFELW010000124.1:0-6495 GCA_041551995.1 Paenisporosarcina sp. | reverse complement strand
GGGGTAACAACAAGGTCATAAGCGCTTTCCCACTTCTTTTGCAGTTGATTATTAACCGTTCCTTTTGTTGTTTCCGTTAAGCTAAACAGATAAATGAGCACACTGCTTATCAAAATTACCCCTATAATTGAAAGGATTAGTCGATCTTTATTGCGAACAAGCTGCTTCACCATAAAAGTCATCATACTGGTTGCCTCTGACTAACGGATATAATTTCCCCATCTCGCATCTCCAATTTCGTATTTGCTCGATCAGCTAGAATAGAATCATGTGTAACCAAAATCACCCCACATTGTTTACTTTGATTTAAGGAAACCAATAGTTGGTAAACCGTTTCCCCTGTATCTGTATCTAGATTCCCTGTTGGTTCATCTGCCAAGAGCCATTTAGGTTTATGGACTAACGCCCTAGCTATGGCAACTCTTTGTTGCTGTCCACCTGATAGTTGTGACGGGAGAGAGTTCATTTTTTCTATAAGTCCAACTTGTTCCAAAACTTGTGTTGCTCGCTCTTTTTTATTGTAACTAACCTTTCTACCAAAAAGAGGAGACATCACATTCTCTAATGCAGTCATAGTGGGAATCAAATGGAACTGTTGAAAAATAAATCCGATGTTTTCAAAACGGAAATCTGCCATATCATTATTACTCATTTTATGAACAATCTTATCCCCATAAAGCATCTCTCCACTTGTAGGTGCATCAAGTGTTCCAAGAATGCTTAATAACGTCGACTTCCCTGAACCAGATGGACCAATAATTGAAATAAAATCCCCCTCATTTAAGGTTAAAATCACTTCTTTGAGGGCATATGTAACAATTCCATCACCTTTAAATAGTTTAGTTATATTACGACATTCAATTGTATTTTTCATTTTAGTCCCACCTTTATAAATCTCTAATTTCTTTTCAACATATTTCCTAGGCAATAATATCTTTAAAAATTCGCATGTTTAATGAGTTTCTCATTAAAACATGCGAATGTGTTTAGTAATATTAAACCTTTATAAACTATTGAAAAGCCATAAAATGAACGCGCCATCCATCTACAGTTTTGCGCATTTGAAAGCCTTTCTCCGACTCATCTTCCGTTACGAACTCATCTTTTAATCCAAACCATGCAACCCCTTTAAACTCACCTGTCTTGTCTGGTGACTCAACCTGTTCAAGTTCAAATGATTTAAACTGTTCTTTCCAATCCAGCCCACCATTAGGTGGATAAGATAGAAATTCTTCTCGTGTTGGTGTGATAAAGTTTTCCCCTTTAACTAATAACTCATATTGAGTTTCTAAATCTCCTTGGGCAGAAGCTTCTAGGTATATACCCGCTACCGTCAGAGCACTTTCTTCATTCAAGATTGAATAGTCATAATCATTTTTAAACTGTTTATACAGACTTTGAATTGAGTCCATGATTTCATCATCAATCACAATTAGAGATTCGGTATACTTAGGGAAAATTGAATTTGCATCAATTTGCCATACTCCGATTTCGTTAAGAACCATTGGAATTGAATGGATTAAACGATCTTCATTCATAATATCCACATGACCATAAAGTCTACCATTTTGCTCAAAAGACTTATCATCCAAATATCTGATTGAAGTAACGTTCTCAGTAATCAAAACTCTCTGTAGCCAAGCATTCATGACTTCATCCATATTCCCAGAACCTTCATACGGACTAAGCAAAGTATAATTAATTTCAGGAATATACTTTTGTTGAGCGTAATCATAAAGAACAAGAATTTCTACAGGCGACACATCGATTAAATAACTTGAATCATCAGACTGTCCACTGCTTTTCAGGTAGCCATGCACTTTCTGTTGAATATTACTATTTGGCCAATTAATCGTTTCTGAATGTAATCCTGTTCCATAATTTTTCAACTCTTCTAATTCTCCGTTTTCAGCCTGACGGAACAATTCCTTTAGGTCTTCAAAGTCTAAATTTTGATAGGTTTCTTTAACTACCCATCCATTTTCACTCATAGCATCAATAAGAGGACTAATAAAACTTCTAATGGGAGAAGACCCTGGAGTAAGCCGCAGAATATTCCATGCTTGCTGGTATTCATCCTTCACCTTTTGATTTTCAATAATTTGCGTAGAATTGAATATTAATGTATAAGCTAAATCTTCGTAATAAGTTTTAATTGAAGCAAGAGTCCCATGCCCTAAGTCAAGATTCGAGTTCAATAAAGCCCCCTCAATGCGTTGTAAATAGTAAGCTGATTGCTGAGTGTCGTATATTAGCTCCCCACCATATGTAAATGGGGCTAGTTCTTTAATTTCAAGCATATCGATTGCATTTTCGGTAAGTATTCCTTCTAAATCTCGCATAGAAGAGGTCATTTGAAAATTAGCTTCAAAATTGTTACCGTCAGGAGCTACTTCAACAAACAGACCTTGTTTAGTCCCTTTGTCTAATATATTTATAATGTCTTCTGGCAATTGTGATTGATTACCATATAACGAGTTCACATCTAGCTTCCCCTTAGTTCTTGCCGTATTCATAATTTCACTATGGTCAAAGATTATTCCATCAAAGACATATTTCAAATCATCTATTTTGCGATTTAAGTCATCTGCAAACTCCCTGCTATATTGCTCGCTATATTGCTCGCTATTATTTTCTATTTTTAATGCGATTTCAACCATTTCTGAAGGTAATCTAAGGTTTTTAATAATTTCTTGATAGTTCTCTTCAAGTGTTAGGTTCGAATATTGATATGTCTCAATTCGATCAGGATGAATAGCTTCAGCAAAAATCTGATCGGCAGATTTAACAAACGCCAATTGGTCAAATTGGTTATTCGTTAACCCTAGGATTTTTTGTCGTTTGTCACGTTCCAATTGATATGCTTTCTTCAACGTTTCGATGTCATTGGCATCATATTCAGCTACTGGTTCGTCTCCATTCTCATTCCCGTCATTCATAAACGAAGCACTCAAGAGACCAATTAAAAACATACTCGCTAAACTAACTGCCCATACACTTACCTTTTGCCATTTCGAGGCTACTGGTGTTTTAATTGATTGTATTTCTTTCGGTTGTTTCCCTTCGGCTTCAATTTCCCCTAAAACGTCGTCCATATTAAATTTGGATGGGACGCGGTCATATGATTTTTTGAGTAATTTCATTTGTTGCTCAAATTGTTTATCGTCCATATTCGGTCCCTCCTTTTAGTGCAAGTGCAGATTTAAGTTGTTCCTTAGAACGAAGTAATCGTGTTTTCACAGTTGCTAGTGGAATGTTCATTACCTCTCCAATTTGTTCGTATGTAAGTTCTTGAAAATAGTATAAGACAATTGGAATGCGGTATTTTTCTTCCAATAATTGAATAGCTTGGTGAAGTTCACGATCCTCTTCAAATACTAGTATTCTATCTTCTGCTGATCTAACAGGAGCTCCATAGCTGGGTTCATCTTGAAGTTTTAGTTCTTTATCTTTTTCTCTGTTTTCTTTTCGGTAATAATCTCTAGCTGCATTTAATGTGATCTTGTATAACCAGGTGGTAAATCGGTCACGATGAAATTGATGAAGGAATCGATAGAGTTTTATAAATACTTCTTGCGTCACATCTTGTACATCATCTGCTTGAACCCCACATTGAAATGCAAACTTTTCAACCGTTCGATGATGCAGATTCATTAATTCACCATAAGCACTCATGTCCCCTTGTTGTGCCCTTTCAATTAACTCAAGTTCTCCCATGAGTCCCCCTCGCTCTCTCTGTACTACTAGTGATACGAAAGAATTAATCTCTTTGTTTCAAAAAAGTTATATTCTTTTTGAAGGTTGTCGTGTAAAATTAGAAAAATCTTTAAGAATTAGGAGTGAACTACATGGCAAAACGTGATCATTTCGCATCTAGAATAGGCTTCGTCCTTGCAGCTGCAGGTAGCGCAATTGGACTTGGAGCAATATGGAAATTTCCATATATGGCAGGAACAAACGGTGGTAGCGTATTTGTCTTATTATTTATTATCAGTACCATGTTAATTGGTTTACCTATTTTATTAGCTGAATTTGTAATTGGTCGAAAAGGACAAGCTGATGCAGTTACAGGTCTAAAAAAATTAGCACCCGGGAAAAAGTGGTTTCTAATCGGTTGGTCTGGGTTCTTGTTCTCATTCCTCATTTTATCGTTTTACAGTGTTGTTGGAGGATGGATTTTATCTTATTTAGGAAGATCCTTACTATTCGTTTTAGATAGTAATGAGGAAAGCTATTACGCTGAGTTATTTGAATCTATTATTGCAAATCCTTGGGAAGTGTTAATTGCTCAAGCTATTTTTATGTTCTTAACGATTATGATTGTTAGAGGTGGAATTAAAGGTGGGATTGAACGAGCAAGTAGGCTAATGATGCCCGCTTTATTGATTTTCCTTATTGTTCTAGTTATTCGATCATTGACCTTAGACGGTGCAATGGAAGGCATTAAATTTATGTTTGTTCCAGACTGGTCTTACTTTAATGGAAAAACACTCATATTGGCTTTGGGTCAGGCTTTCTTTTCACTTAGTGTAGGCGTAGCTGGTATGATTACCTATGCTTCTTACTTACCTAAAGAACAAAAACTTGGGAATTCAGCTCTAAGTGTTTCCTTATTAAATGTTGGTATATCAATAATGGCAGGTCTGATTATTTTCCCTGCTGTTTTTGCATTAGGCTATTCCCCTAATGAAGGACCTGGATTAGTTTTCATCATATTACCTGCAGTCTTTGAGCAATTACCATTTGGTGCGTTTTTCATGCTCATATTTTTCATTTTGCTTCTATTTGCTACCTTAACTTCTTCTATTTCGATGTTAGAAATTGTGGTGTCAATCGGAATCAAAAATTCATATGATAAACGGAAGCGAGCTTCATGGATATACGGATTACTCATCTTCCTTGTCGGAATTCCAAGTGCTTTGTCGTTTGGTGTGTTCTCTGAATTCAAAATTTTTGGCAAGACATTTTTTGATTTAGCAGACTTCTTAACAAATACGATTGGTTTACCAGTTGGGGCTCTCTTGATTTCTATTTTTGCTGGGTACGTTTTATCTAAATCGGACACTTTTAAAGAGTTGAACATAACGTCTCCATGGTTTAATATTTGGTATTTTATTGTTAGATATTTAGCACCTATTGCGATTATTCTCGTATTTATCAATGCAATGTTACCTACTTTACAAGCTTTATGGAAATAAAATGAAAGACTTCCTATGTGTGGCAAGTCAATTTATTTCCCAATATACATGGTAAAGTTGTATGATTAGATAAAATCACGCATATGATGTATGTATGGAAAGGAGTGCATGAAGATGAACCAAAAATTTCACACTCAACTTCGTCTTTTACGCGAAGAACGTAATTTTTCTTTAGAAGATTTATCGTTAAAAACAAGAATTGGGGTAGGAAAATTAGAACAGTATGAGTCTGGTGAAGAAATACCTTCTGAACAGACCATCTTAAAATTATCCAACGCACTCGAAGTTCCTGTGTCAAATTTACTTGATGGACTTCAATTAAATTCATAGGACAAAAAAAGAACCTCCAATAATTTATGGAGGTTCTCTTTTTATTTATCAGGATGAATAATTAAACGATACATTTAGCTTCGTATTTCACAGCAATTAACTTGTATGAAATTTGCATACATTTTTCAATTGGAATCCAACTTTCAAACGAGTGTTCATAGACAGATTGGATATACTTTGCAAGGTCCGTTGGATGATCAATGCCTTGAAGTGCAGCAACGACATCTGCCGTTTCAGTGTCATATGCTTCATGACCCAGTTGGAAGGGATCCCAAGACGCAAGTAACAACACAGCTTTGCGATTCATTTCAATAGTTTCCATCATTTATCACACCCGATTTTACTTTAATATAATACTCGCTATGATAACATATATGTAGAAAAGTGCAAAGCGTCATTTAAGCTCGACACTGGCGCTGGAAAGGTCGAATCGGGAACCTGTTTCCGAATGAGGGTTGGAAGGCTAAGATCCCGACATCGTGTCGGGACGCCTTCATGACTCACATCCTGTGAGCCCAAGCTTAAGTGCGAGCTGACGCTTGGAACTAGACATATAGAAAAGTGCAAAACGTCAGTTAGCTCGAAACTGGAGCTTCAAGACGGAATTAAAAAAGAAAGTAGGGATTTATTTGAATTCTTTTAATCAAGTAATTGATCGACGTAAAACGAACTCAGTGAAATGGGACATGATGGAGAAGATATATGGAATTGAAAATGCTTCAGATATTCTTCCTATGTGGGTAGCAGACATGGATTTCCCTGCACCCCAAGCAGTAATTGATGCATTGCATAAGAGAATTGACCATCAAGTGTTCGGCTATTCCTACATATGTGAAGATTGTAAAACATCTGTTAAAGAATGGTTAAAAAGCAGGCACCAATGGCACACAGAGAATGAATGGATGCTCTTTCATCACGGTGTAGTTCCTGCTATAGCAACAGTGATTGAAACTTTCACTCAAATAGG
>JBFELW010000123.1:0-6561 GCA_041551995.1 Paenisporosarcina sp. | reverse complement strand
TTTTCTTTCCATAATCATTATCTATATGGCAATGAATTTCTCCTGTGATATAAGCTTGTACACCTCTACTTGCTGCTTCTTCCATCCATTCCACTTTATCTCCACAACCTGCTACGATGGCCACTTTTTGAATACTGTCTAACTTTTGACCTTCAAAATCAACATACGGGATATCAAAAATGTCTTTTAACGTGGCTATTAAATCGTCCGTAGATGTGTTCGGAATCTCGCATTCCAAAACTAGATTACCCATTTTGTCGCTAGATATAAAACCGTCCATAATTTCTGCGTTTAAGGATTTTGCAATGGCGATACTTGTCCCTAATTCAGGATGGTAATCTAATGGGACATGGCATGTATACACAGATAGATTCTTTTCTTTCATTTGACGTATGTACTTTTCTTTAATCGGCACAAAGCCTTGTCCCCAAGCACCTTTTGGATCTCCGCACTCCATCAATATGGGGTGGTGCATAAATAATAAATCCCCTTCTTTGCTCTCTTCGATAAATCGTTCTAAAACATCATCAGTTGGAAAGACTGCCAAGAATACGTGCTCCACTACGGAACCACCTTTAATCATAAGACCATTAAACAATTCAACGAACTCTTTCTCAAACTCTGTTTTCCAATCGTATCCTATGGAGTCATACACATCTGGAATAAAACGCTTAAAAGCTGAATCGCTTCCAAAAGCATGTATGTTTAATTCAGTGTTTAATTTATTGACCATCTCTTCAAGCTCAACCATTTTCATTCACTCCTAAGATTCATTATCTACTACTACATGTCTACTTTTTTAGGTTCCAATGACGTGCTTAGAATAGATTCATATACATCATGCCAGTCTGCATTGTGGTGGATAGCTTCATTAGGGTGTATAAACATCCTTCGAGATGATTCATATATCGCTTTAAAAGGGTGAACCTTCGTAATATTCATTCGGAAAAAGGCTTGGAATCCAATCATAGGATATGGACTATCGCTATTCCATGCAGGGTTTTCACTATGATCCACTTCAACATAGCCAATGTAGTAGCAGTCCCCCTCAACGCATGCCTCTTCAAGAACTTCACGCCTCACACAAGCTAACGGAGTTTCATTTAACTCGATATGCCCGCCTGGAAAATTCCAACCACGATTTTTAATATCGACAAGCAATAACTGCTCGTCGTGATAGCACATCCCATGAACACTCGTTATGAATTCGGGATTCGGTGGTTGGTGAGAGGGGATCCATGTCAGTTTCACACGTGATGTCCCCCAATTGACATAGGCTGTTGTCATGGAGAAAGCCTCCATCTATAAATGCATTTTTGAAATTCTCCCTCTAAGTACATATCGTTATCAATGGGTAAGTCAACGGTTTCCACGAGTTCTGCACCAAGTTTAATACAGGTTTTATTCGAAGCAATATTTTCAGGATTACATGTAATCATCACTTCATCCATCCCATGAGCAAGTGCTACTTGTTTTAGCAATAAACACGCTTTTGCTGCATAATGATTCCCTCTATATTTTTCGTCAATAGCATATCCGATTTGCCCACCATAGTACGTACTGGAATTTGATCCTATTCTAAGATCAATTGTTCCAATCGTGAGGTCAGTTCCAGTTAAATTAATGGCATACCAATAGGCAGGCACATAGCCGTTCTTTTTGTTTTCAGGCACTTTTCGCTCAATTATTAAATCAATTTCATCACCACGAATCGTATCAAAAGAATGAAATTTGAATTTGTTCTCTTTCACTAAGAATCACCGCCATTTACTTGTATCTCTAACTAATTCAAAATACCTTCTAAAGGTTCCCATGGATTGACGATGTAGTTGAATTTATTCTCAAGAACTGCAGGTTCAAATTTAACAATTTCTTCAGCTTCATTCAAATGGTTAACATCTTCAAATAACCCCTCTAGTTCTTTATCAACTCTTTACTCAAGTAATAGGCATTAACAGTGAACATATGATTGATTTCACCAGTTTTTATCATCTTACTCATTAGCTTATAATCAATTAAATGAACATCTACTTCTTCAGTATCATCTAAGTCTTGCATAGATGTTAACTCAGCGTCAGTAATAAGGAAAGAAATCACTTTATTCGTTTGTGTAGCTGGGTTCACAAATAATTCACTTAGTAACATGGGCGGGATCAGAGAGGTATATCCCGTTTCTTCTCTTACTTCTCGAATAATGGCTTCCACATAAGATTCACCCTTTTCGGGTTTCCCTGCAGGTACTTCTATAAAACTGGTTTGAGCAGCATGGCGATATTGTTTGACTAGAACGATTTCCTGATTTTTAGTAAGAACAATGGCATTCACCCAATCATTGTATTCATTCACATAATAATCTTGAATAATTTGCCCATCAGGTAATTCACATGTATCTTTTCGTAAATTGCCAAACGGCGTTTGATATAGATAGCTAAAGCTTAATGTTTTCCAGTTTCTCAAATGATGCATCTCCTAATCTCACAATCACGCATAAGTATGTTTTAACGCATTCCAAATCTGTAAGTCTACTTGATCTACCGGTCCAATATCACTCGTTACATTCCATAGCGTGATACGTTCCATCTCTTCATTTGGAATAAAGTCTGTTAAATGGTCGACTTTACAGTAGTAGATGGGATTATATTTAATGTTCAGTGTTTACGTTCCGAATTTTCGCTAGACCTTTGAAAACTAAATTCTTAATACTTTGTCCCGTTTCCTCATACAACTCACGAATCGCACACTCTTTAGGAGTTTCATCCATCTCACGTCTCCCGGCTGGCAATTCCCATCGTTTACGGAATCGATTAAAAGCAAAAAGAATATCATCGCCAACTTGAATAACAGCATACGATCCAGCTAATGGTTCGTAAGCGTGTAAGTCTTCTTCATTTACGCTGCTTAATAATTCAATAAATTCTAATGATGGATCGACAGTCATTCATCAAACTCCCTTTTTGCATCTTATAATCATATTCGTCTAGGAAAAATGAATTCCTTCTTTTTTCAAGATAATTTCAAATTAAAAAACCCCATCTCACTATTTCTAATGGATGGAGTTCAAATATAAACTGTTATTCTTCATGCAAATCAATTCGTATCTGATTCCAAATAGACAGACTCACTATTTCCGCAACATCTTGGAGTTTTTCTTTGCTGATTTTATCTATATTATCATCCTTTGTGTGATACCAGGGCTCAGTGGGGTTATGGATGAATAAAGCTGCGGGTATCCCGACCTTAGCAAAAGAAGCATGATCACTGCTTTCACCTTGATTGTAAGGTGTCGGAGTCCCGTTTAATTGTGTGCTGGCTGCTTGTGCAAGTTCAGTAACAAGATTCGGCTTTTCATCAACCGTTTGCATAATTAGCTCACCGGCATCCTTACTACCTACCATATCCAAATTAAAATTTGCAACGATACGACCTACTTCGTCTTTTGATAACTGGTCAATATAGTGAGTAGATCCGATTAAGCCAGCTTCTTCTGCACCAAATGCAATGAACCGGATTTCGGTATCAGTAGGAATGTTTTTAAAAATGCGTGCAAGTTCAAGTGTCATAGCAATACCTGATGCATTGTCATTTGCACCGGGGGCACCAGCAACTGAATCGTGATGTGAACCAATTACAATGATTTCATGTTGAAGGTTTTTTGTTTTTTTTGTTGGACTCTTTGTTGCTATGACATTTTGTGAAGTGTTTAGTTTTGTTTCTGATCCTTCAATTTTAAGTGTTATGTTGGTTGTAGGAGTACTTTTCGTGTGAGCTGCCAAAAGTTCACCATCTTCTTTTGATAAAAAAATCGTTGGAATAGAAGTTTGTTTGACCGAGCCTAAGCTACCACCAATTTTACTGGACTCATGATTATAAATAATAGCTCCTATTGCTCCTTTTGCTGTTACATTTAAAACTTTATCCGCAAAACTTATGTCTCCACGTTCTAGAAGCGCAATTTTCCCAGTTAAATTTAAATGTTCTAGCTCTGCGACTTTACCTCTCCCAGCTAGAATAACTTCACCTGAAACATGTCCATCGATGGAATATTCCATGGAAAGTGGCTGTATGTCTTTACTAAAGGAATCTATTGATAACTCCATGGTATGTGGTGCGATATAACTTTTAAATGGAAAAGTTTGAACTTCTGTTTTATATCCGTATGATTTGAGTTGTTGCTTTATAAATCTAACCGCAACTTTTTCTTGTGGTGAACCCGCAACGCGCGGTTTCTTGGAAAGATAATGAATATGGCTGTACATCGTGTCTGAATTAATGGATTGTAAAATTCGATCTTCAAAGTCAGTAGAAATTTCAATTTGAGTGGTTATATAATGAGTTGAAAATGATGCTACAGGAGCAATAGAGCTGAGTCCTAGTAGCGCTGCAAGTAGAATTTTTTGTATAGATTCTTTCATGTTCATTCCCCCAAAGATAGTGATGGCTTAGGATGAACATAAACGTGACTTTTACTTATAGAAACACTAAAAATTTATTTTCCATATTAAATGTAAGCAGAGCACTTGATTTATTCTGCAATAATGGATACACTTTAAATCGTAATCATTACTATTTAAATCGTACTTTGAAGTTAGGGAGGAAGAAAAATGAGAGTAAATATTACGTTAGCTTGTACAGAAACTGGCGATCGCAATTACATTACAAAGAAAAATAAACGGAACAATCCAGAGCGTATTGAATTAAAAAAATATTGCCCGCGTTTAAAAAAGATGACATTGCATAGAGAAACTAAATAGAAAAACCAACTGAAAAAATATAAAAGGAGGTAGTCAAATGGCTAAAAAATCAAAAGTTGCAAAAGCCAAAAAACAAGAAAAACTTGTTGAACGCTATGTTGAGCTCCGCAAAGAACTGAAAGAGAAAGGCGATTATGTAGCTCTAAATAAGCTACCTAAGGATTCTTCTCCAACAAGAATAAAAAATAGATGTGAAGTGACTGGCAGACCTAGAGGCTATATGAGAAAATTCAATATGTCACGTATCTCTTTTAGAGAGCTTGCACATAAGGGTCAATTACCAGGAGTTAAAAAGGCAAGTTGGTAATCTTCCAGCCATTCTTTTCAAGGATGGCTTTGTTTTCAATCAAGTAAGGGTGATGAGCATATGAATGAGAAACTAAATGATTTTTTATTAAGAAGTGAAGTCGGCAAGCTTACCGATGAGAAAAGACGACTTTATGAATTTATAGTAAATGAAGAAGATCAATTAGCTCAAAAAGCAAATACAGCTAACCATTTCCTTCAACTATTAGAAGTTTACTCTCCCTATGAACACGCAGCCCACCATTTTAACTTGCCATACGAAAAGGTCTTTCATTTCATGAATAGAATTGAAGAGGAGTTAAGTGGGAAAATCGAAAAAAGGTACAAAAAAATGATGTGGGTGGACTATACCGACTACAGGAAACACCAGTATACTGGGAGTAGTAAAAAATTTGTCTTTCTATTCGTCAATTAATAGGACGTATCACTGAAACTCATTGTATGTTTTAAATGATTGCCATCACACGAGCGTACTTTTGCAATGTAATGGCAAACACATCCACATAAATATATTCAGTTACTCGAACGCCACTATATAAAAGAACCCAACTAACTTATGTGATCACCACAAAAAATCCTTTATTCATCCCCCTCAACCGGATGTTCCTTTAGCCACTCCACCCCAAATTCAATAAGAGGTTTCATATGAATAATACGACAATCAGCTTGACCTAGTTTTCCGACGGATACTTCTTGGGAATGTTCTTTCTCAAATGCTTTACCTATCTCTGGAAAACGATCCGAATCAACATCTACAATCTGGTATTCAATCCACTGACGTTTCCCGTCTACTAGCATCGCGGCTGCCTGATTGGCATACGTTTTTGATTCAAGTAAATATTCTGATAGATGCAAAGCTGTGCAAGAATCATAACCTACACCAATCAAAAGAATTTTAATTTCCTTCTCTACAATGGCGCCAAGTGGAGAACTTGGTCCAAAAGAATCTTCTAACGGGTGCTCCATCATCCATGCTTCCGCATGTTTACCCCATGCCATAAAACTATGGACGGGGTGATAGCTTCGTATCGTTTTGGGATGCCGATGAAAGCACTCTGCGATTTTCCCCATCCCACGTAATGGAGTTAAGTATGGATCATAGGCTGGCATATGTTGACGTATGGGTTCATGCCACTCTTCAGGAACCGGTGGTATCATCCAATTAGACGGTTCAGAGTTTTCCGCAGATTGTGCTGGCATCACAATGGTTCCCTCTGGTGTGATGGTTTCGATCAATGCATCAATAACTGCTTTAGCCCCACCAGCAATCCAGCCCATTTCTTTTAATGAAGAATGCACCATAATCGAGTCTCCAGCTTTTATTCCAAGTACTTGTAATTGTTGTTTTAATGTTTCTACAGATTGAAACGAGGTTGTCGCACGAACAGTATCAAATTCACTCATGAATCTATTCCTCCATTTGCTTAGTAGTTTAATTGTATTAGAATGGAATGTATTATGATATGGGAAAAAACATTTCTAACATAAAATGTGAACAGAGCAG
>JBFELW010000122.1:0-6602 GCA_041551995.1 Paenisporosarcina sp. | reverse complement strand
GCAATTTCAGTACTATTGGTAACAACAAAATCACCACCAAGTACAATTGCGATAAGGCCACCTATTGTAAATAAACTATTTTTTAACCAACTGCGATCTTTTTCTTCTAGCTGTCCTCGTGGCTCTTCTAATTCATTTCGACTTTTTCGGGCAAGTTCAAAAATATAGTAAAGAAAAACAGCGAAAATAAGTAGTAAAACAATACCGTCACTACGAGTTAATGCATTCTGTGTTAAATCCTGTAGGAAGATATCAGCCATTAATACGATTAAGGTGATGCTCGCCAAAAATGAAAACGGAATTTCCTTACGTATCGTTTGGCTATTTACAACAAGTGGAGCAATAAAAGCAGTCAATCCTAAAACAAATAGTGTATTAAACATATTACTTCCCAATACATTCCCGAGAGACACATCATCGTTACCATTCAACGCTGCAATGATGCTAACAGTTGCTTCAGGTGAACTTGTTCCAAAGGAGACAATGGTCAACCCTACGAGGATAGGAGGTACTCGCAGAAGTGCCGAGATGTTGGAAGCCCCTTTGACAAAATAATTTGCTCCTACCATAAGTAGCGCAAAACCTACAATTAATAATACATAAGTCATTGTTTAAGAAACCTCATTTTTATTTTATCGTAACAAACTTAAAAAAAGGTTGCGAGTCTAAGCACTAAGGGCTTTGTATATGATGTTAATGGACTGACATAGTATTCATGATTAAATAAAATGAAATTAAAAAGACTAAACCTTATAGGGATTAGTCTTTTTTGGTTGAACATATATGTAAATGCCTCTACCTTTTATTTCACAGGTCTATTTAATTCCTCCGACACCACAAATGCGAGATCATCATTGCCGAATAGCTGAAGGACTTCAATGAGTGTACTTGCATCAATGTCCAGGTCCATCGGTTCATTGTTATCAATGATACCTTTCAGCGCTTCATTAGGGCCTTGGCTGGGGTATGCTTTTGAATAAAGACTAACCGGATCCACCTTTTGGTTCTGACACCACTGGACAAATAGTTGAATCATGATTTGTTCGTCTTCTTGATATTTTTGAATGATATAGTCTGTAATGCTTTGTTGGTCCATTTCTACAATGCTCCTCTATACTCCGATGAATCTAACACATTACCGGTTTACTTAAACCAGCCTTTTTCTTTAAAACGTGATATGGCTTCAATGCGATTTGTCACACTAAGTTTGTCTAAAATGACAGAAATGTAATTTCGAACTGTTCCTGTGGTAATGAATAACTCACTTGCAATTTCTTTCGTGTTTTTCCCGTCAGCAATTAATTCAAGCACTTGATGTTCACGATCTGTCAGAGGATTTTCATCGCCACTATAGGCTAAGTCAACCAGTTCGGGTGCATATATTCGTCTACCATCCATAACGAGTCGAATAGAATTAGCTAATTCTTCGCTAGGGCTATCTTTTAATAAATAGCCACTGATGCCAGCTTTACGTGCCCGTTCAAAATAACCTGACCTTGCGAATGTCGTAAGAATGATGATTTTACAAGAATGGTCTTTTAATTCTTCCGCTGCATCAAGTCCACTTTTTACTGGCATTTCAATATCTGTGATAAAAACATCAGGATTCAATTCATGAACAAGGCTAATGGCTTCCTCTCCGTTACGTGCTTGTCCTACAACTTCCAAGTCTTCTTCTAAATCTAATAGCGAACCAAGTGCGCCTAACATCATTCGTTGGTCTTCTGCAATGATGATTCGAATCATCGAAGTCCCTCCTTCTCAGTTTGTAGGATAACATTTGGAATCCGTATATTAAGTGTCGTTCCGTCCACCCCAGATATAGCGAGGAATCCATTTACAAACTCTAATCTCTCTTTCATACCTCTTAATCCATTTCCATCTAAAAAAGGACGATTCCTATTAAATCCAATTCCATTATCTTGTACTTGTACAAATAGGTCTGTAGTAGATTGTTTGATAAGTACATGACAGAAAGTCGCTTCACTATGCTTGACAACGTTAGTAACAGCTTCTTTTAAACACATACTTAGCACGTTTTCAACAAGTAAAGGTGTTTCATTTAAAACGGGATTGCCTTTAATACGAAAATCAATTTCTGCTGCTTTAAGGATTTGTTGTACTCTGATCAATTCATCTTCTAGCTTTCCAACTCGTATATTCGAAACTAACTCTCTTACTTCTTTTAAAGCAATGCGAGCAGTTTGGTTAATGTCTTGCAGTTCTGCTTTGGTCTTCTCAGGATCTCGATCTAACACTTTCCGTGCTAAATCACTCTTTAAACCGATTAAGGAAAGCTTCTGCCCAAGCGTATCATGCAAGTCTCGTGCTATACGTTGCCGTTCCTGAATAACCAGAAGTTGCGATATGCGTTTATTTGCATCTTCTAATTGTCCTTCAAGTTTTTCCTGTTTAATTCGGTTGTGCGAGTTGAAAGGTAGTAGGATGACACCTATCACGCCAATTAAGATAAACGGAAATTGAGAGACAAATAAATCGTATTGAGTGAAAAAGCCGATACTCACAGAAATCATGGTTGTAACAAGGTGGATAACATACATGGTAATAAAACCAGCTCTGTTGCGAATATTACCAATGAAAAAGGCTAAAAATAGAGAGAAGTAAAGGTAACCAAACATGATAATTAATGTGATGCTAATTAGAATTTGAAACGCTGTCCAAACGTATAAACGCCAGCCCTTGGATATAAAGGATTGTCGATAAGACAAAAAGAATCCTAAGACTAATAAGAGACCTAATAGACTTTCTAATGGTGAGTAGGACTTGAATATATAAAATAATGGCAAGATACAAAAGATAATCCAAACGTAAATGCTAATATATGGATTTTTGGGGAAGATTTGATACCAGCTCTGCATATATACCTCCATTACATGTAAAAGGTTGTAATAATGTCTACCTCCAAACACTCGAATAGGAATCGAAGAGTGTAAGGCATTTAAGCGACTCTTTGTACTTTTTATTATAGTATAACAGACGAAAAAACCATTCAACGAGTAGAATGGTTTTTCTTCTGGCTATATTTTCTTTGAAGACTTTGATAGACATTCTTCACTAAAATATTTGTGAAATTGATAAGGTATAAGATTATTTTTCTTGGAATACGATAGTACTAGACTGAGGAGGTTGTTATATGACTGTTGTAACGAATAAAGAGTTGATTTTAAAAAACTTTGTGAATGGACAGTGGGTTGATTCAACTGCAACGGAGTATTTAGATGTGCCTAACCCGGCAACTGGTGAGGTGCTAGCTAGAGTACCTGTGTCCACAAAAGAAGACGTGGAACAAGCAGTCCAAGCAGCCAGTTTAGCATTTGTAAATTGGCGTAAGGTTCCAGTGCCAAAACGGGCCCGTATATTATTTAAATATCACCAATTATTAAGTGAAAACCATGAGGAATTAGCCAAATTGATTGTCATGGAAAATGGTAAAAGTTATAAAGAAGCACATGGAGAAGTACTTCGTGGGATTGAATGTGTTGAATTTGCTTCAGGTGCTCCAACATTAATGATGGGTGAAACACTATCTAGTATTTCAGAAGAAATTGATTCAGAAATGTTTCGTTATCCTTTAGGTGTAGTAGGCGGGATTACGCCGTTTAATTTCCCTATGATGGTACCTTGTTGGATGTTTCCTCTCGCCATAGCATGTGGGAATACATTTGTCTTAAAGCCATCCGAACGCACACCCCTGTTAGCCAATAAACTTGCTGAGTTGTTATCGGACGCAGGACTTCCAAAAGGTGTATTCAATATTGTTCACGGTGCGCATGATGTTGTCAATACGTTAATAGAAAATCCAGACGTCAAGGCTATATCATTTGTTGGCTCTCAGCCAGTAGCGAAGTATGTGTATGAAAGAGCAGCATTGCAAGGGAAAAGAGTACAAGCCTTATCTGGTGCGAAAAATCATCATATTGTGATGGCTGATACAAATTTAGAATTAGCGGTGCAAAATATTCTTAGTTCATCCTTTGGAAGTGCAGGTCAACGATGTATGGCATGCAGTGCTGTTGTGTTAGTTGGACATCAAGAAACTTTTGTGAATGCCCTAAAACAAAAAGCAGATGACATGAAAGTAGGTTATGGGATGGATGAAGACGTCCTGCTTACACCGGTGATACGTCAGTCTCACCGTGAAAAAGTAGTGAACTTAATTGAGCAAGCCGTTACGGAGGGGGCAACACTTGTGCGTGATGGAAGGCCTGAAATGAATGATCATCTAGACGGAACATTCCTAGGAGCGACTATTTTTGACAATGTGACTCCAGAAATGGTGATTGCCAAGGAAGAGTTGTTTGCGCCAGTTTTAAGTATTCTTCATGCAAAAGATTTAGACGAGGCGATAAAGATTGTGAATAAATCTAAATTTGGAAACTCTGCCACCATCTATACGCAGGATGCTAAAGCAGTTCGTCAATTCCGTGAAGATGCAGAGCCAGGAATGCTTGGAGTTAATGTGGGTGTACCTGCACCAATGGCGTTCTTTCCCTTCTCAGGAACAAAGGATTCATTTTATGGAGACTTACATGCGAATGGAAAAGATGGCGTTCAATTTTATACACGTAAAAAGATGATTACTTCTAGATATATGTAAGTGAGGTGTAAACATATTTGTAAGGAGTTGTGAGTATGCAGACGGAACAAGAGAATCAGTTAGAAAATAAAGACGAGAAGTATATTTGGCACTCTATGAAAAAATACAACCCGTCAACAATGGTTGTGAAATCAGGTCAAGGCTCATGGATTACGGATGTCGACGGGAATAAGTATTTAGATGGGATGTCTGGCTTATGGTCAGTGAATGTTGGCTATGGAAGAACTGAATTAGCGAAGGCAGCCTACGAACAGCTTCAAGAATTGCCTTATTACCCTTTAACACAAAGTCATCAACCTGCAATTAAGTTAGGGGAAAAGTTAAACGAATGGTTAGGCGATGAATACGTTATTTTCTTTTCCAACAGTGGTTCCGAAGCGAATGAGGTAGCGTTTAAGATTGCGAGACAATATCATCAACAAAAAGGGGAGCATGGGAGATATAAAATTATTTCTCGCTATCGCTCTTATCATGGAAGTTCAATGGCTGCTCTTTCAGCGACTGGGCAGGCGCAACGAAAGTTTAAATATGAACCGCTGGGACAAGGGTTTTTACATGTAACCCCACCTGATAGTTACCGCTATCCAACATATCATACGGCAAAATCTTTTAGTGAAGCTTGTGCGGAAGAAATTGAGCGTACGATGAAATGGGAAATGTCCAACACTATTGCTGCAGTAATAATGGAACCCATTATCACGGGTGGTGGTGTTTTAATCCCAGATGAAGAATACATGAAACAAGTGAAAGGCATATGTGAAGATAACGGAGCATTACTCATTTGTGATGAAGTCATTTGTGGGTTTGGTCGTACAGGGAAAGCGTTTGGTTTTATGAATTACGATGTCAAACCCGATATCGTTACAATGGCAAAAGGTCTTACTAGTTCGTACCTTCCCTTATCTGCAACGGCAGTTAGGCGTGAAATCTACGAAGCTTTCAAAGGGACAGAGGATTATGATCATTTCCGACATGTGAATACCTTTGGGGGAAATCCTGCAGCGTGTGCTGTTGCCCTTAAAAACCTAGAAATCATTGAAAGAGAAAATCTGATTGAGAAGTCAAGGCAACTTGGTTCTCGTTTACTTGAAGAATTAGCTGAGTTAAAAGGTCATCCTTATGTTGGAGATATCCGTGGCGTGGGATTATTAATCGGCGTTGAGTTAGTGAAGGATAAAGACTCAAAAAAACCTTTAGAGCTTAGCAAAGTAAACGAAGTGATTTTTGCCTGTAAAGCAAAAGGACTTATTATTGGTAAAAATGGCGATACCGTAGAGGGCTATAATAATGTCCTTACATTAGCACCACCATTAAGCATGACTGAAGATGATTTCTCATTTCTAATTAAAACGTTTAAGGAAGTAATAGGTTCACTTTAATTGTTCTCCATTTTCCATTAACGAAATCAGCTTCTTCTCTCAGATACTACATCAGGTCATCTTGAAAAGGTAAAGGTTCAATATATTATTATCCATTGAAAAAATCATTTTTTTAGTAAAAGGGGAGTTTGTGAATGACTAATAAAGTGAAAATCGGTTTAATTCAAGCATCTAATGATGTTGACGGCAATGAACCTGTTCAACTTCATAAAGAAAAAGCGATTGAAAAGCATATTAAATTAGTAAGAGACGCTGCAGCTCAAGGTGCACAAATTATTTGTTTGCAAGAAATTTTTTATGGACCTTATTTTTGTACTGAACAAAATGCAAAGTGGTATGAAGCTGCAGAAGAGGTGCCAAATGGATCCACGACAATTCGTTTCCAAGCATTAGCTAAGGAATTAGGAACTGTAATTGTTTTACCTATTTACGAACGTGACGGGATTGCCACTTACTACAATACGGCGGCCGTCATTGATGCGGATGGAACCTATCTAGGGAAATATCGCAAACACCATATTCCACAAGTCAGCGTTGGAAATGATGGCAATGGATTCTGGGAGAAGTATTACTTTAAGCCAGGAAATTTAGGATATCCTGTCTTT
>JBFELW010000121.1:0-6611 GCA_041551995.1 Paenisporosarcina sp. | reverse complement strand
TTGCATGCGGGTTAAAAGGTTATATATATGTACCTTTAAATTTTAGGTTAACGACGAATGAACTCACAGAAATTATAAACAATTGTGAACCAACACTATTAATAACGGATAATACGTATTCACATATAGCACACTCTTTATTAGTTGAAGAGAATGTCCTTAATCGACAAGCTTCTTTGACGGAAAATAAATTATCTGCTGCTTTGCAATACGACTCGTCTATTCCAGTTGAATCCCCATGGATGATTATTTACACAGGTGGGACGACAGGTAAGTCAAAAGGAGTGAAGCTCTCTTACAACAATGTGAATTGGAATGCCTTAAATACAATCGTAAGTTGGGGGCTTTCTGATTCTGATTGCACGGTTACATATATGCCTTTATTTCATACAGGCGGAATAAATGCCTTGTCAATCCCAATATTAATGGCAGGTGGAACAGTAGTTGTAGGGCATCGTTTTGATGCAGAACAAGCTCTTCGAGAAATAATAAAATGGAAAGCAACTATTTCATTATTTGTCCCTACCATGTACCAAGAAATGATTCAAACTAAGACATTTAATACTAGTGAATTTCCTAATGTTCGTGCATTTCTCTCTGGAGGTGCTCCTTGTCCCATTACGATATATGAAAAATTTTCTACAAGAGGGTTACCATTTAAAGAAGGATATGGACTTTCCGAAGCGGGACCAAACAATTTTGTCATAGATGTAGAATTAGCAAAATCAAAAAAAGGTTCTGTAGGAAAGAGTATGCAGTTTGTGGACATAGTAATCATTTCAGATACCGATCAACCATGTGCGATTAATGAAGTAGGAGAACTTTGGATTCGCGGTAGCCATGTTTTCACTGGCTATTGGCGCAATGATGAAGAAACCGATGCAGCCATGCATAGGGAATGGTTAAAGACAGGTGATCTAGCCAAGATGGATGCTGATGGCGATTATTATATTGTAGGAAGAAAAAAAGACATGATTTTAACGGGTGGAGAAAATGTATATCCACTGGAAGTCGAGCATTGCTTAATTGAGAGCAATATGATTAAAGAAGTAGCTGTTATCGGTCTGAAGGATACAAAATGGGGTGAAGTGGTTACAGCTTTTATTTCTCTTAAAGATCCTGATTCTTATAATGAAAAACAGTTGATTAAACATTGTCGGCAGTTTATAGCAGGTTATAAAATACCAAAGAGATTTGTTGTTGTGGCAGAACTTCCTAAAACACATGTTGGAAAAATAGATAAAAAAAGATTAATTGACTTATTATAGGATGCGAAATTATTTGAATGTAATTAATTGAAAAACTGGAGATTGGGGTCGACTGTCCTTTTGGGCAGTCTTTTCTTGCGTATGCATTGGATGCTTACATATTGATTAAGAAGTCTATTACTTGTCATCTTAATGTCGTGTATTTTTATATAAAACATATTGAAAATCACTTAAATTGTTTCTTTCTGATACTATGATAAGTAAAATATCAGTTTTAGAAAGAGGTCAACATGTCTATTACAACCACTACTATTCAATCAATCCAAACAAATGAAAAAACATTAGATTCTTTTATTCAGGTCATACCTTTCATTCATTCAATGCTTCCAGATATAGGTATAGGAATCACAAATAAAGATGAATGGCTTGTCTATTATCCAGGACGTAAAATTAATCTTGGAGCTAAACCTGGGTTGAAAATTAACCCAAAAGAACCGTTAGCTGACTGTATTTTAAATAACAGGAGAATTGAAGCACAAGTGCCAGCTGAGTTTTTCGGAGTTTCTTTCACAGGACTTGCTGCTCCGATAGTGGAAAATGGGGTTGTTATAGGGGCTTTAGCTATCCAAATACAAGAACAGAATGAAAGAGAATTGCGCAGAATATCAGATCAAATTGTTGATTTCATTTCCCAAGCAAATGAAAGAGTTTCCAATATTGCACAAGGTGCAGATGGCCTAAGTGAAGTCAGTACTACACTTCTCGAACAGTCAAACATTGCATCTGAAGAAATGAAACAAACGGATGATGTCATCAAATTCATTAAGAATATTGCAGATCAAACAAATTTACTTGGATTAAATGCAGCAATAGAAGCAGCTAGAGCTGGGGATATGGGAAGAGGATTTGGAGTAGTTGCAGAAGAAATTCGTAAATTATCTAAAGAGACTGTGTCTTCAACAGAGAAAATTCGTACTACATTGGAAAATATACAAAAATCAATGAGGGAAATTAATCTTTCGATAGAAAAAGTAGTAACAGTTGGACGAGAACAGGCAACATCAACTGAAGAAATTTCTCTTTTTATTGATCAAATTGAAAAAATGAGTATAGAACTCAACAAGTATGCTTCGGAATTATAGAATGTAGTAGGTGTTAAATAAATACAGGAAGTCACTCATTTATGTTTTTCATAGTTTGTTTTGTATAATGGGATTTGAGGTGAAGGAACTGTGTTTATGACTGAAAAAGAAATTGAAATACGATATGCTGAAACGGATCAAATGGGAGTCGTCTATCACGCGAATTATTTAGTTTGGATGGAAATAGGACGAACAAATCTAATTGAAGAATTAGGTTATACGTATGCAGGATTAGAGAGTGATGGATATTTATCACCTGTAACGGATTTAACTATTAAGTATAAATCATCCATGAAATATGGCCAAAAAGCGATTGTTCGAACTTGGGTAGAGTCGCACGGTAAGTTAAGAACAGTTTATGGCTATGAAATTATTCATGAAGACGGGACCGTTGCTGCTTTAGCTCAATCAGAACACGTGCTAGTGAAGAAAGATTCTTTCCGTCCAGTATCTTTACGTAAAGTAGACGCAGAGTGGGATGCTACATATCAAAAGATAGCGAAGAATCTCTCATAATGGCATTTGGAATAAAACGCCCAGAATTAGAATCTTGGAAAGAAGCAGTAAGACGCGGAGAGATTGCTTTCTTAACCCATTACTGGATTGACGATCGATTTCCTGGGTGTAAGACCGTAACAAAAGTAGGATGTTCAGATATAAATCAATTAATCACGTGGGGAAAACAATATGGACTTAAACCTGAATGGATTGATTATAAAGCAGGGTATCCACACTATGATTTATTTGGTCTTTATCAGGAGTCCATTTTGCATGCGGAAAATAAGCTTTCTCAATTAAATCGTTTATTGTCAAAACAAAAATCCACTTAGAGGTGAATACTCCTAGTGGATTTTTAATTAAGTACTTTACTGATACGAATATTCAATTTCACCAGATGTTGAATTAAGTGATACGGATAAGTCATGTCCATCAAAATACCACTCATCTTTTTCCTCGATGAAAAAGTGGATATCATCTATTTCCATAGTAACAGAAGCATCCGTAGGTTCTTCTTTTGTCACGCCAAGTGAAAACGCCTCATGAAGTGCGCTAGATCCCCCGTATCGTGCGTAAAAACGGATATGCTCACCAGCTTGTGCTTCCATATCTTCTTTAAACCATTGCATAGCTTTTTGTGATATGATAATTTTCATTTCCAACACCAGCCTTTTGTGGTTTACCCGTATTGTATTACAACCACGTCACTTTTGGCTCAGTTCCTGCCTTAATTCGACCAATATTTGTTCGATGACGAAATATAATGAAAGTAGAGAGCACAACAATAACGATAAGGAATGGAATATCCTTCTGATAAAGGAAATTATATAAAACTGTGTAAACAAGCGCAATTACACCCAGTGCCATAGATGTAAACGACACCATTTTAGTTAGCTTTAAAATAATAAAGAAACATAGTAACATTAAGATGAATATCGGCCAATGATAACCTAGAATTACACCACCAGAGGTTGCTACCGCCTTACCACCTTTAAAGTTTGCGAAAATTGGATACATATGTCCGACTACTGCAAAAACCCCTAAAACAAGAGGGTGGATGTCAGTGTTGGAAAAATGGGGAAGAAGGAGAAGCAGAACAGCTGCTGTTCCTTTCAATACATCTAGTATGGATACAATAAGTCCGGCTTTAACTCCTAAGGTACGAAATGTATTGGTACCTCCAAGATTACCACTACCATGTTCGCGAATATCCGTTTTGTAGAAAATTTTCCCAATCCATAAAGCGGATGGGATTGAACCTAGTAAGTAAGCTAGTAAAATTAGTAAGGCTATGTTCATATGAGACTCCTTTATATTTAATTATCTCTATCTATTGTACGATAAGTTTATCATGAGATTTGACTAATTCACAATGGCTTGCAGGATATTTAAATCCTTTAGCGAATTGTAAAGAGATGAACCGAATCCGTAGAGAGAGCATTGCAAAGGGTTGGATGATTCTATACAATGAAAACGTCTGTTTGTTTTTTGGAGGGGAAAGATTTGACGAAAAATCAATCATTAACAGCATATAATGAAGATGCGATTCAAGTTTTGGAAGGATTAGAAGCTGTTCGTAAACGACCAGGTATGTATATCGGTTCTACAGATGCAAGAGGATTACATCACTTAGTTTACGAAATTGTCGACAACTCAGTAGATGAAACTTTAGCAGGCTATGGTCATCACATCATTGTAAATATACATGAAGATCAAAGTATCAGCGTTCGTGATTTCGGACGTGGGATGCCAACTGGTATACATAAAACCGGGAAACCGACTCCAGAAGTCATTTTCACTATACTTCATGCAGGAGGTAAGTTCGGTCAAGGTGGTTATAAGACAAGTGGAGGATTACACGGCGTAGGTGCTTCAGTAGTTAATGCCCTATCCTCCTTTTTAGAAGTGACCATTCACCGTGATGGGAAAAAATATCGACAACGTTTTGAAAATGGTGGCCTACCGGTGACTACTCTCGAGCATATTGGGTCGACAAAAGAAACTGGGACAGCCATTCATTTTTTACCGGACCCTACGATATTTTCTGTTACCAAATATAATTATGATACTATCTGTGAAAGATTAAGAGAATCTGCCTTTTTATTAAAAGGATTAAAAATCGAATTAAATGACTTACGAAATCAAGTACAGGAAGTCTTCTTCTTTGAAACGGGAATAGAAGCGTTTGTAGAGTATTTGAATGAAGAAAAAGATGTTCTTCATCCAGTAGCCTACGTTGAAGGTACTCAAGACGAAATTGAAATTGAATTTGCCTATCAGTTTAATGATGGCTATTCAGAAACGATTCTTTCTTTCGTAAATAATGTTCGTACACGTGACGGTGGTACACATGAAACTGGAGCGAAATCTGCATTAACTCGTGTATTTAATGAATATGCACGAAAGACAGGTTTATTAAAAGAAAAAGATAAGAATTTAGAGGGTGCGGACATTCGTGAAGGTGTTGCAGCTATTGTTTCTGTGAGAATCCCCGAAAACTTGTTGCAATTTGAAGGGCAAACAAAAGGGAAACTAGGAACAAGTGAAGCACGGGCTGCAGTAGATGCGGTTGTTTCTGAGAAATTAATGTATGTACTCGAAGAGAATGCAGAACTTAGCGCTTCCTTAGTTAGAAAGGCGATACGTGCTTCTCAAGCCCGTGAAGCCGCAAGAAGAGCGAGAGAAGATGCACGTAGTGGTAAGAAATCTAAGAAATCAAACTTGATATTATCTGGTAAGTTAACGCCTGCACAATCGCGTAATGCAGCTAAAAATGAACTTTACTTAGTGGAGGGTGACTCTGCTGGTGGTTCTGCTAAACAAGGTCGTGATCGTAGTTTCCAAGCCATTTTGCCGCTTCGAGGAAAAGTAATCAATACAGAAAAAGCAAAACTAGCAGATATTATGAAAAATGAGGAAATCTCAACGATTATTCATGCTATCGGTGGTGGAGTAGGTGCTGATTTCTCCGTTCCGGATATCGCTTACGATAAAATTGTCATCATGACAGATGCCGATACAGATGGAGCTCATATCCAAGTATTGTTATTAACATTCTTCTATCGCTATATGAAGCCATTAATTGAAGCGGGTAAAGTTTATATTGCTTTACCACCGTTATATAAAGTGTATAAGGGTGTCGGGAAGAAAGAAGTCCTACAATATGCATGGACGGAAGTCGAACTTGATGCAGCCATACGAAAAATTGGTAAAGGATACATGATTCAACGCTATAAAGGTCTTGGTGAAATGAATGCCATCCAATTATGGGAAACAACCATGAACCCTGAAACAAGAACGTTAATTCGTGTGGAAATTGATGATGATGCACGTGCAGAAAGACGTATCACGACGTTAATGGGTGATAAAGTTGAACCTAGACGCCGATGGATAGAAAACAATGTTAATTTTGGCTTAGATGAGGAGAGTAATATTTTAGAAAATGATCTCATTCATGCTGAGGAGGAGACAGAATGACACAAACCGAACGTTATCAAGATTTACCATTAGAAGAAGTCATCGGCGACCGGTTTGGCCGTTATAGTAAGTATATTATCCAAGACCGTGCTCTTCCGGATGCACGAGACGGTTTAAAACCTGTACAAAGACGGATTTTATACGCCATGTTTCATGAAGGAAATACGAATGAAAAACCATTTCGTAAGTCAGCAAAAACAGTTGGTAATGTAATTGGTAACTACCATCCACATGGTGATAGTTCTGTTTATGAAGCGATGGTTCGAATGAGCCAAGACTGGAAAGT